>NZ_VWOH01000010.1 GCF_009268075.1 'Cynodon dactylon' phytoplasma
TTTTATTGTGAGAAACCAGAAGATCTGAATCCTCAAATGATTAAAAAGAAAATAGACTCTTTTATCCAGTATTATAATCAAAAAAGAGAACTGAAGTACTTAGGTTATTTATCTCCCCTTCAGTTCAAAAAACAATACGAACAACAAAACAGAATTTAAAACAAAATAAGTTTTTGCTTTGGTGCTCTATTTTAAGAGGGCTTTTAGGCAGGCGCGGCGGCGGACACACATTTATTTTTTCTTTTTTTATTTTTGATAGATCAATACTATATTTAACAAACCCAGAAAGGATTTTTATTTGTTCAGTGAAAAAATTAAAAAAATTTATTATTAAAATTGATTTATATTATAATTAAATGTTATAATTAACTGGATAAATTAAAGGTAAGACGAAATGAAAAAAACAACCTTAAAACCTTTTATTAAATGGATTGGCGGTAAAACTCAATTACTACCTTTTTTAGATATCGTTATTCCATCGAAATTTAATACTTATTATGAGCCATTTTTAGGTGGTGGTGCTCTTTTTTTGCATTTACAACCTCATAAAGCAATTCTTAATGATATAAATTCAGATTTAATTTTAGTATGGCAGAATTTAATAAAGCATTCTTCCAAAATTATTCAAATATTAAAGGAATTAAACGAACAACTCAAAAAAGATGGTGAATCTTTTTATTGGCAAATAAGAGATGAATATAATCAATCAATCGCCAATATTAGAAAAACTGCTCTTTTTATTTTTTTAAATAAAACTTGTTTCAATGGTATTTATCGTGTTAACAGAAAAAATGAATTTAATGTTCCTTTTAACAAAAAAACCGATCTTACTTTATCATCTTTAATTGATATTGAAAATATCAAAAAAATTCTTTTTTATTTTCAAAAATATCCAAAGATTGAATTTTTTTGCCATGATTATCAAATAATCATCGATCGATCACAAAAAGATGATTTTCTTTTTGTCGATCCTCCTTATGATTCAGATAATAATTCTTTTGATGCTTACACTCATACCCCTTTCGGCAAAGAAGGGCAAAAAAGATTATTTGAGACCTTAAACAAAGCACATCATAGAGGGGTTAAATGGCTTTTAACCAATCATGATACCCCTTATATTAATAAATTATATTCTGAATTTTATTTAAATAGAATTTCTGTTTCACGTTTTATTAATTCTGATTCTTCAAAGAGAAAAAATAATCATTATGAAACAATTATCACTAATTATCCTATTACAACAAATAAACTTTTAGAATTAAATTATTTAAGTTTTAAAAAAGAATTACGCACTACTACTTATAATTTAAATTCTTATATTGATTGGAATAAAATTGATACTTTTTTAACAAAATATAATGTTGAAATAAACGAATTAAATACTTTATTTTCTTCTTCATTAACTGAATTTAAAAGTAAAATTGAGTATTTGTTTAAAATGAAAAAAACAGAATGTTTTAGCATTTTACCTTTTTTGATAGCAAAAAAACATTCAAAAGAAGACCAATTAATCTTTTTAAATAAGGAAAATCAAGAATTTAAAGTTGATTTTACTTGTTTAACATCTATTTTAAATTTTGTTGAAGAATCTGGTTTATTACAAGAAATTTTTTTAAATCCAACAGTTCATAATATACAATCTTTGTTATTAGGTGTAAAAATAGGTTTAAATTCAAATACGAATAAAAATAAAACTGGGAAAATGATGATGTTTATCATTTCTGAAATATTAAAAAAAAATAATATCGAATTTCAAACTGAAGTAACATTGAAAGACATTTTTGTCAATAACGAATTAAAAGAAACTAAAAAAATAGATTTTGTTTTTAAAATACAAAAAACTATTTTCTTATTAAAATGTAGTTTTTTTAATGTTGTTGGTTCTAAAATCAACAGCGAATTTTCCAGTTTTATAGATTTTAACAAAACAATTAAACAATTCAAAGACAAAGAATTTATTTATGTTGTCGACGGAATAGGATTAAAAAATATCAGCAATCCTTTAAAAGCAGCATTAGAAAATATAGAACATTTTTATAACATTCAAAGATTTGAAAATTTCATTATAACTATGCAAAAAAATCATTAATCAAACTTCCATTATTTTTTTGCTTGCTCTCTTGTTAGAAAGCTTTTGGTGTTAGTTTCAATGTTCAGCGCGCGGCGGACACACATTTATTTTTTCTTTTTTTATTTTTTTCTTTTTCTTTTTTTTATATTCTGAAATGCTTTTACATATTATTTATTTTTTCATCTTTTTTTAAGAAAGGAGAAGAGGGAAAAACTCTTCTAAGCTTTTACCCTCTGTATCCTTTCCTTTTACTTTATATTTTTCTTTTTTTTAAAACTTTTTAAAAGAGGGAGAGAGGAAAAAAAGCTCCTCCAAGCTTTTTTTCCTCTAAACCTCTTCCTTTTACTTTTTTTTACTTTTTTGGTCAAGAAATTTTAAAAAGTACTTGACAAAAAACTTTCTTTTAGATAAAGATAAAATAGGGGTGAACGTTAGTGAACAGTATATATATCTAACTTACTTACTTACTATAGTAAGTAAGTTAGATATATTTCTTTTCTTTTTTCTTTGTTACTTTCTTTTTTCTTTAAAATTTTTTCTTAAAAAATTAAATTTTTAAATTTGAATTAAAATATGAAATGTTTTAAATGAGGAAAAGGTTTACTCTAGATTTGAAATA
>NZ_VWOH01000011.1 GCF_009268075.1 'Cynodon dactylon' phytoplasma
AAAATCATTATTAATAACTTCAACCTTATCATCTCCAAAAATTAATTTCGCCAATATTTCGGCTGAACGACCATTAGCACCTTTTAATTTTTCTTTATAAAAATTCATTTCTTTAATTTCTTCAGGTTTATAAAACATTGGATATTCTTTATTAAAATCTTCATATAAATCAATAATAATTACATTAGGCTCAACATATTCATGTTCAAATCTTTCCCAGTGCTTATTTTTTTTAATCCATCCTTTAAAAGATTTATTTCTATTAACAATAAAAATATTTAATTTATTGCCGGAAATAGTTCTTTTTTTTCCATAAGGTTCTCGAGTTTGAAAAGAACCTCGACCAGCAATAAGACCATGCATCAAATTTTTACTACTAACTTCTTCCATACCCATATCATCATAAATACATACTTTATAATTATCATTATAATCTTCCCTAGAAAAATTAAAATCTATTTTAGTGTAATTATAAGGAACTTTTAATTCTTCTTGTAAAATCAATTCAACCAAATCCGTTTTACCAATTTGGGTCAAACCTTCTAAAACAACAGTTAAAGGACTTTTAGAATTAAATTGTTCTTTAATAGTTTTGATAATAAATTGAATTTTCTCATGTTCTAAACGAAAAGTTTGTAAAGAATGGTCAATAACTCTTTTAACAACATTAGGAGATTTAGGATAAAAATTTTCCTGAATAATCCTATCACGTACAGGAAATTGTTTATAATAAATAACAACATCCAATCCTTTTAAAAAATCATTTAAAGCTTTTTCAGCTTCAAAAGCTGAAATCTCATTTTTCAAAAGAGCTTTTTTTAATTCATTAGCTTTTAAATCAGCAGCATAAATAAAATCATCAACTTTTTTCTTATTACTGAATTGTTTAAATTTAAAAATACCATCATCCAAAATATCTCCAAAAGCTCCAATATATCGATACCAATGTTCAGGAGTATCTTGAGCAAAATATTTCTCAAAACTACAATATTTCATTTCCAATTCATTATTTTTATTATAAGTTGGAAGAGCAAAAAATTCTCGAGCATTACAAAACTCAGTTTTCTTATTTAATTGAATAAGAATATGAATATGAGGTTCACCATCTTCATGAAGCTCTCGAGCAATTCGAAGAGCTTTATAATAAATTTTCTTTTTTCTTTTATGACTTTCTTTAATAAATTTTTTAACAAAAATTTCTTGAATTTCTTCTTTAGATAAAGACAAATTAGGATATGTAAAGCCAATATTTCTAGAATGCATACGATAAGGCTTAGATTTTTTCTCATTACTTTTTTTATCA
>NZ_VWOH01000012.1 GCF_009268075.1 'Cynodon dactylon' phytoplasma
CGATGAAATTCTTTTTGATTAAACCATTGAGTCCATCTTCTTATTTGTTCTTTATTATGAATATGGAATTTTTGTTGAATAGTTTTGAGAGAATGGCCTTCTTGTTTCATAAAAACGACTTTTAATTTAGTTTCCAAAGGATAAAGACGATTTTTTCTTTTAAAATCAGGAATTTTAAATTTAGCGAGCCAAGCGTAAATAAGAGATTTATGACTTAAATTAAATTTTTTCACAATTTGGTTATCGCTCATTATCCCTGCTTGTCTGGCTATGACTACTTTTTGTTTAGTTTCTAAAGAATATTTTTTTAATATTTTAGGAGACATTTTGGAGTATTTCAACCTCATTTTTTCTCTTTTCATTACTAAAACACGAACATTCCTATTATAAATAGTTTTTAAGTAATTAAAAGGTTTTTTTTGTTAATCTCCTAAATAAAAGTAAAAAAG
>NZ_VWOH01000018.1 GCF_009268075.1 'Cynodon dactylon' phytoplasma
CTTTCCAGATTGATTCCATCGATAGTTTTATTGTCAATTCCGGGTGTACCCGCTCCCTTGTTAGCCGCAATTTTATTAAATGCGGTTAACGTGTTGTAAAAGTTATTCATTCCCTGCTGGAGTTCTCTTTTTAAGGAGTAGCCGTTTGATGAACAATATTGAATTCTATTCAATGTTCGTAAAAGTTTAGTTTCTGGTGAAACCGTTGTTGACATAATATATCAACTCCTTCCCGATACCATTGAGTAAATAGTAAATTACTTTCTTCTTTCG
>NZ_VWOH01000013.1 GCF_009268075.1 'Cynodon dactylon' phytoplasma
TAAAAATTTTTCATATTTTCGATAGAATAATTTAAAATATCTTTTAATTGTTTAATTTTTTGATTTAAAATAATAATTTTTTGATGAAAAAAGTCATAAATATCCGAAATATGTTTATGATATTTCTGATTAAATTGAGAATATTTTTCTGTAAACAAATTATTTTGTTCAATTTGCTGTTGTTGTAATTCATTTTCCAATAAATTTAACTTTTGAAATGCCATCTTATATTTATCATTGAGTTTATCTTTGTTAATATTATATTC
>NZ_VWOH01000001.1:0-136351 GCF_009268075.1 'Cynodon dactylon' phytoplasma
AGCTTTACAACAAGAAATCTTCAATATCCAAACTCAAGTTCAGCAACAAACAAACCAACTCCAACAAAAAGATCAAGAAATCATGAACTTAATTGAACAAAAAGACGCTATTCAACAACAATTACAGCAAATGGAAATAGACATTAAAAAAATCAATAACTTAAATAAAAAATTAAAATTTAATCTAATAAATAAAATAGAAAGACAAAAACGTCAATTAATAGAAATAGAAAATCAATATATAGAATCTCGAAATAAAATTGAAGAAAACAAAGAAGAAAATAAACTTATCCAACAATTGTATACTTTTACAATTGAAAATTTAAAAGAAATAAATAAACAAAATCAAAAAACACATTTAGAAACTTTAAATATACTAAAAGAAATAAAACAAGAAAATCAAGAAAAAATAAAAAAAGAAAATGATAAATTCTCAAATGAAGTACAAAAATTTTTAAAATCAACAGAAAATTTTGGTACTTTTGAAGATATTATAGGCTCTGAAGAAGCAACACAACAATTAAAAGAGTCTTTAGAGTCGTTAATACATGGCGATTTATATAAAGAGATGGGAATGAGAAAAAAACCTAAAGGGATTTTATTATATGGCCCTCCAGGAACAGGTAAAACTTTTTTAGCAGAAGCTTTTATAAAAGAATCAGGATTACCTTGTTTTGTATTAACATCAGCTGATTTTGCAAAAACATATTTTGGAGAAGCGCCTCAATTAATAAAAAATCTTTTTGAAGAAGCAAGAAAATCATCACCAAGTATAATTTTAATAGATGAATGCGAAAGCGTTTTTAAAAAAAGAACTGATGATCGATTAAGTTCAGATCACGGAAATGTAGTAACTGCTTTCTTATCACAAATAGAAGGTGTTTATACAGACCCACAAAAACCTGTCTTTGTTATTGCAACGACTAATCTTAAAGACGAAATAGATAACGCTATTCTGAGTAGATTTAACAAATTAATAAAAGTGGATCATTGGAAAAAAAATGAAATAAATATTTTTTTAAAAAAAATTTCCAAAAAATATAAAATAGATATAAGAACTTATAAATATTTTGATGAAATTTGTCAACAAATAGTTGATGCACCAGAAGAATATATGTTAAAAAATCCTAGAAAAATAATAGAATTACTGGAACAATCAACTATTATAGCCACTTCTAAACATAAACATTTAAATATTTTACCCATAGATGTAAAATTAGCTTTGGATAGAATGAGTATGAATAGTAAAATTATAGATTGGGATCAACATAAACACATTAAACATGAAAAAGAAGAATTATTTTCTATTAATGAATTTAAAAATACTCCAATTAGACATCTTTTTAAAGACAGTGATTTTAAAAATATATTAGAAAAAAACTATTTTGATTTAATTTATAACCAGAATATTTATTCTAAAGAAGATATATTATATAACGCTAATAACAAAAAAGAAATAAACAAAATAAAAATAAATGAAAATAAAGATGAAATTAAAAAATTTTATAATAATGAATATCCTCTTCCTGAACATCTTTTAGGTTTTTATTTTGAATATGAAAATAAAAAACAGGATTATGAATCAGATCAAAACTTTTATTTAAAAATAGAAAACATAAATACTTTAGAAGATATTTTACACAAAGTAATAAAAGAAAAAGTAAAAAAAATTTATTTTATATGGAATTTAAACAAAAAAGAAGAAAATAAAAAAATATTTTTAAAACTAAAAAAAGAATTCGCTAATCAATATCCTTTTTTAAATAATGATTTTGATTTTGAAAAAAAACTATCACAATATTATGAAAAAGAAGAAAACCAAGAAGAAGATTTGAAAAAAATAATATTAGAATATTTAGAAAATATTCAAAATGATATTGTAAATCAAATATATAATGATTTTTTATTAATTAAAAAAAATGTATTAATAAATGAAAATGAAAAAATAGAAAAAAATAATTTTTTTATTTATAAAATAAAAGAAATGGTTAAAAACTATTTTGAACAAGAAATTATTGAATCAAAAAAACAAATACAAAATAAAATTCTCACACAAATACAAAATGAAGATATTAACCAAAACAAATTAAAAATAGAACAAAAAATTGATTATTTGATGTCTGAAATAGTTTTTAATAATAATTTTATTTCTAAAGAACAAACTATTAAAATAAAAAATAAAATTTTGAATCAATTAAAATTACTTTTAGAAAATAATGAAAAAATAAATATAAAAATAGATGACATTAAAATTAAATTAAATCAAGAAATAGAACAAATAACACAATATATTTTTTTAAATAATGAAAATGATATTTTAAATAAAATAAAAATAAATAGTTTACCTATAAATATCAAAGAAAAACTTTTAGATGAGATCAAAAAAAAAATAAAAGAAAAATTAATTTATGGAAATGAATCTTTAGAACAAATAACAAATAATATACAAAAATATATTTTAAATTATGAAAATAATTTTAATATTTATTTAGAAAATAAAATTTTTGAAAATTTTTATGAATATTTTTTAATTAAAAAAATAGATAATTCATCAATTCAAAATGATCAAATTGAATTTTTAAAGAAAAAAACATTTTTTTTTATCAAAAATGAATTAAAAAACGAAGAAATTACTGATGAAAAAATAAAAGATAAAACATATTCATTTTTAGATAATAATTTTATAAATACAAAAGAAAATAATATAAGTTTCTTTTTACAAAAACATCCTTATTTATCATCCATAATTATATTATTAATTTTTTTAAATATTAAAAATATAATAAATTCAAATAAAAAAAATTAAAATAAAAATTTAATCAATATCAAAATATAAAAGTCGTATTAAATACGACTTTTAATTTGTAATAAAAAAATATTTATAAATCTTAGTTCTTTTTAATTCATCCTAAAAATATTATTTTTCAATATTTATAATAATAAAAAATCCGCTATCATTCCTGTAGATTCTAATTCCATTAAATGAAGTAGATCCAAATATCTATAATTTAACTGTTGAAAACATTGATAAATTAAAACACCAAAAATTTTCAAAGAATCACTAAATATAACATTAATATCAATATCATCTGATGTCAAAATTGCTAATAATTTGGAAAAATTTATTCTTGTTCTATCATAAGCATTTTCTTGTTTTTCTATTATATAACCTAATAAAGTTTGAGTTATTAAATCTATCGCTTCTTTTGATTCTGCTGTTGTATCATTTTTAAATAACATCAAATTTAATTGAGACATATTTTGGATAATATGTTGAAGAATAACTGATATTAAATTAGGATATTCATTAATGTATTTATCAAAATATATTTGAGAATATTTTATTTTTGCATCTTCTGACTGTTCTAATCCACCATATTGTTTTAAAAAGTCTATCATTTGTGACTTATTTTTAATACTAATTTGTTCAAAAATATCTTTATATAAAAATAATAAATATTTTACTTCTGGTTTTACTTTTGAAATTTCGTTATTTTCTATTCTTAAAATTTCGTTATTTTCTATTTTTGAAATTTCGTTATTTTCTATTTTTGAAATTTCGTTATTTTCTATTTTTGAAATTTCGTTATTTTCTATTTTTGAAATTTCGTTATTTTCTATTTTTGAAATTTCGTTATTTTCTATTTTTGAAATTTCGTTATTTTCTATTTTTGAAATTTCGTTATTTTGAGCCATAATAAAATTATTATCAATATTATAATAATAAGTAGAAAAAATTAAAAAAACAAACAAAAACAATATTCTATTTTTTTGCAAAAAAACTTCTTTTTTTAACAAAATATCAACTCCTTTTTTTTATTAAATAAAAAAATATATTAGTAAGTAAATTTGAACATCAACCATAAAGTATTCTAATAAATTTTTTAAAAATTAAAAATTTTTCATAACAAAAAAATAAAAATATGATATTTTATTAATGAATATATTAATGAATATATTAAAAAATATTTTTATTATTTTTTAATTTAATTAAAAAATTATTCTAATAAAATGTTTTATAATGAATTTTAAAATTTGTAAAAGGAAGTTTGAAAAAAATGAATTCAAAATGTGAAATAAAAGAAAAAGCATTACTTATTCACGAAGAACATCAGGGCAAAATAGAAGTTAATTCAAAAATAAAAGTCAATAATTTAAAAGATCTTGCTTTAGTATATACTCCAGGAGTTGCAGAACCTTGTTTAAAAATAGCTGACAATAAAGAAAATGTATATAAATATACTTCAAAACAAAATACTATAGCAGTTATCACAAATGGTACAGCTGTATTAGGATTAGGTAATATTGGTCCTTTAGCTTCTTTACCTGTAATGGAAGGAAAGGCTATATTATTTAAAGAATTTGGCAATATTAATGCTTTTCCTATTTGTATTGATTCTGAAGATCCAAAAGAAATAATTCATATTATTTCTAAAATTTCATCTTCGTTTGGAGGTATTAATTTAGAAGATATTAAATCGCCTGAATGTTTTGAAATAGAAGAAAAGTTACAAAAAATATTAGATATTCCTTGTTTTCATGATGATCAGCAAGGAACAGCAATCGTTATTAGCGCAGGTTTGTTAAATGCTTTAAAAGTAATCAACAAAAAAAAAGAAGATGTTAAAATAGTGATTTGCGGAGCAGGAGCTGCAGGGATAGCTACAGCCAAAATGTTACTTTCTTTAAAGTTCAAAAATATAGTTTTAGTAGATAAAGAAGGAGCTATTTATAAAAATGCAAAAGGATTAAATTCTGAACAAGAAAAAATGTCTCTAATCACAAACTTAAACAATGAAAAAGGTAGTTTAAAAGAGATTATCAAAAATAAAGATGTTTTTATTGGTTTATCAAAACCAAATTTATTAAATAGTGAAATAGTATCAACTATGAATAAAAATGCTATAGTTTTTGCTTTAGCTAATCCTATTCCTGAAATTATGCCTGAAGAAGCAAAAAAAGGCAATGTTCGTATAATAGCTACTGGTAGATCTGACTTCCCTAATCAAATAAATAATATTTTAGTTTTTCCAGGAATGTTTAAAGGTGCATTAAGAGCTAAAGCAACAAAAATTAATGAAGAAATGAAAATAGCTGCAGTTGAAGCCTTAAAATCTATTATTCCAGAAAAAGAATTAAACGAAAATAAAATCATTCCTTCTATTTTTGATTCAGAAGTTTCAGAAAAAATAGCTGTAGCTGTAGAACAAGCTGCAATTAAAACAAAAGTTATTAGAAAATAAAAAAATTTTTT
The DNA here is from genome assembly GCF_009268075.1 of 'Cynodon dactylon' phytoplasma. Taxonomy (GTDB): domain Bacteria; phylum Bacillota_I; class Bacilli_A; order Acholeplasmatales; family Acholeplasmataceae; genus Phytoplasma; species Phytoplasma cynodontis. The sequence goes on from NZ_VWOH01000001.1 coordinate 5,255, forward strand.
TAAATTTTGTTTTTAAAAAAAAAAGATGTTAAAACATCTTTTTTTTTTAAAAAACAAATAAATTTAAATTCTTTTTTGAAAAAAATTATTTGCATCTTTCAAACTTTGAATTAACTTATTAATGTCTTTGTTATCGTTATGAATACCTATAGAAATCCTAATTGTATTTTTTTTTTGAATCTTTTCTAGAGCAAAATCAGCGCAATATTTTCCTGTTCTTACATAAACATTATTTTTAATTAAAAAACTTTCCAAATCATGAATATGAATATATTTGGAATTACACAAAATAATATTATTATGTGCATTTTCATTATCAGAATTTAAAATTTCTATATTATTTATTTTTTGTAACCTTTCTCTAATTTTTTTTACTATTATTTTATTATGTTTTTGTATTTCAGAAAAACCTATTTTTTCTATAAAATCTAAACTTTTTTTAAAAGATATAATACTACTAATATTTGGTGTTCCTATTTCAAATTTAAAAGGAGTATTTTTGAAAAAAAATTTGTTTTCATTTATTTTTTCCACATTACCACTACCTACAAAAAAAGGTTTAATTTTATCCAAAATTTTTTTTTTGCCAAATAAAATTCCTAAACCAAAAGGACCATACATTTTATGAGCAGAAAATGCCATAAAATCAATATCTAATTCTTTAACATCTATTTTTTTACAACTAACAGATTGTGCAGCATCTAAAATAACTAAAGCTTTTTTAGAATGAGACAATTTAGTAATCAATTTAATGGGATTTTCATATCCTAAAATATTTGAAATATGATTTATAGCAACGATTTTAGTTTTATCAGATAAAACTTTTTCAAAATTTTCAATAATAATCTTATTTTGTTTATTTAAAGGAATAAAAACAATTTTAGCTTTTTTTTCTCTAGCTATTTTTAACCAAGGAAACAAAGAAGAATTATGTTCCATCTGAGAAGTTATTATTTCATCTCCTGGTTGAATTTCTTTTGCTAAAATATTTGATATTATATTTAAAGAATCAGTAGTATTTTTTGTGAAAATAATTTCTTCTGAATTTGAATTAATAAAATTAGAAACTGCTTTTCTAGTTTTCATTATTAATTTCTCAACTTCTTGAGATAAAAATCCTGCATTTTTAAAACTCATACCATTAGAACTATAAAATTTGGATATATCATCTATTAATATTTGCGGTTTTAAAGAGGTAGCGGCTGAATCAAAATAAGTTAATTCAGGATTTATTTTAAAAATAGGAAATAATTCTTTAAAATTTTTTTTAAGCATGATAAAACACCAACTTTTTAACAAAATAAAAAAATTACAAAACAGAATTAATAATATTATTTATCTTGTCATTTATTTCTTGTGTTTTTAATTCTTTAAAATCTTTAAATGGAATATATGGGTGAATAAATAATTCTACTTTTTGCTTTTTAAACCAACATTTTCCTATCAACATTGAAGAACCTTTAATAGATACAGGTAAAATAGAAGATTTACTTTTTAAAGCTATTTTAAAAGCACCTTCAAGAGATGCTACAATTTTATCGCTTTCTTTATTCTTTCTACCTCCTTCATGAAACACCACTACACTTAATAAATTTTTATTCATTTTTTCTATAGTTTTATTTATATTTAATACAGTTTGTCTTTTATTATCTCTTACAATTTCAATACAATCTAAAGTATTAAAACAAAATCTACGTAAATAACCTAAAAATCCATTATAAAGTTCGCTTTTAGGAGTAAAAGTAATATTAATAGGAAAAACAGAAGACAAAATAAAAGCATCAAAAAAAGATTTATGATTTGAATAAATAATAACTTTTTCTTTTAAAGGAATATAATTAATATTATTAACTTTTATCTCTATTCTAAAAAAATGAACAATTAGTTGAGAAAAACTAGATAAAACTTTTCTTTTAAAATAATAATTATTATTAATATTAATATTCTTTATTATGAAAAGAAAAATTAAAAATATAAAAAAAATTGAAAACCAAGATAAAAACAAACTAATAACAAAATTTAATAATAAAAAAAATAATTTTAAAAAATTAAAATACTGTAACGAAGAAAAAAACCATTGATAAAAACTTACATTATAAAAATAAGGAATCGGCAAAAGAAAAATAGAAATGAAATAAAATAAAAAAAATAAAATAAAAAAAATAATAAAAAACATATTTTTACTTCCTTATATAAGTGACAAAAATTAATTCATTTGATATTTTTTTTTTTTTTATAGTAAAATCATTATAATCAAAAATAGGAAAAAATTTATTACCTTGATATCTTCTTAAAATATGAGTTATAATCATTTTATTAACAAAAGGAAGGGATTGCTGATAAATTTGGCTTCCTCCGATAACTATAATTTCTTTTTTTTCTTCACATTTTTTTTTTAAAAACAAAATTAAATCATTTATTAAAATTATTTTTTCTTTTAAATTATCAATATTAATATTAGGATCAAATTTAGAATTAGCAATATAAATAGTTTTAAAAGGTAATTTTTTTTTTTTATAATAACCCATTAGTGAAAAATATGTTTTAGAACCCACTAAAACTTCTTTTTGAAAAGTTTGCTCTTTAAAAAAAAGTATATCTTCTGAATAATGCCATGGTAATTTATTATCTTTTCCTATTAATAAATTCGAATCAAAGGCTGCTATCAAACTTATCATACTGCTATTTCACCCTTTAAAGCGCTATGAAAATTGTAATTTTTCAAAGAAAAATCTTTAATTTTAAAATCTTCTATTTTTTTTATATTATGATTCAAAATAATTTGAGGTAATATATTAGGTTTTCTTTTTAATTGAATTTTAATTTGTTTTAAATGATTAAAATAAATATGTGCATCACCTAAAGTATGAATAAATCTATAGGGTTTTAAATTAGTAACTTGAGATATCATCATAAGTAATAAAGAATAAGAAGCAATATTAAAAGGCAAACCTAAAAAAACATCAGCGCTTCTTTGAAAAAGTTGTAATGACAACATTCCATCATTAACATAAAATTGCATCAATACATGACAAGGAGGTAAAACCATTTTTTCTATTAAAGGAACATTCCAAGCAGAAATTATTAAACGTCTAGAAAAAGGATTTTTTTGAATTTGATTAATAACTTCTTTCAATTGATCAACACCAGAAAAATTACGCCATTGTTGACCATAAATAGGTCCTAAATTTCCATATTTATCTGCAAAATCTTTATCTTTTTTTATTTTATTAATAAATTCTTCTAAACTTTCTCCTAAAAAACAAGATTCTTTAGAATATTTTTGATATGGCCATTCGTTCCAAATATTAACGTTATTTAATACCAAATATCTAATATTAGTATTTCCACTAATAAACCATAATAATTCATGAATAATAGAATTAATATAAACTTGTTTAGTAGTTAATAAAGGAAAACCAAAATTTAAATCAAAATGCATTTGATAACCAAAAATACTTTTAGTTATGATATTTGTTCTATTTTGCCTAAAAACACCTTTTTTTAATATAAATTGACATAAATCTAAATATTGTTTCATATTATTATCTCTTAAATATTTATTATTTTATTTTTTTGCAAAAAATTAAAATGGCGGAGGAAGAGGGATTCGAACCCTCGCATCTTTAATAAGATCTACATATTTTCCAAACATGCCTCTTAAACCGCTTGAGTATCCCTCCAAAATCAAAATTATTTATCAATTTGAAAAATATATTATATCTTTTGATTATACAAATAATATTAAGAAATAATAAAAAAGAATAAATTGATAAAAAATATTAATTTAAAAATTTAAATAATAAAAAATTTAAACAAATTTTATTTAAATATTTTATTATTTGTTTTAAACCAAAAAACATCCCTTGCAATTATTATTTCTTCATTTGTAGGGATTATCATAATTTTAGTTTGAGAATCAGGGCTAGAAATAATTCTTTCTTTTTGATCAACTTTTTGTTCATTCAAATTTGAATCTAAATATATATTTAAAACTTTCAAACGTTTCACAATTTCTTGTCTAAAAAAAGAAGAATTTTCACCTATGCCTGCTGTAAAAATTAAATAATCTGCTCCTTCTAACAAAACATAAAAACTTGCGATATAATCAACTATTCTTTTTATTTGAATATTTAACGCTAAAATAGATCTTCTATGTTTTTGCAAAATTTTTGTTTCCAAATCTCTTGCATCATTTGACACACCTGAAACACCTAAATATCCAGATTTTTTGTTTAAATCATCAACTACTGATTGAGAATTTTTATTTTCTTTTATAGATATAAAAGGTATTATAGCAGGATCTATATTTCCGCTTCTAGTACCCATAGGAACGCCTTCTAAAGGAGTAAAACCCATAGAAGTATCTATTGAATTTCCATTTTTAATAGCTGCTAAAGAAACGCCATTACCTGCATGACAAACAATTAATTTTAATTCTTTTTTATTACATAATTTTTCTACTCTGGAAGTAATATACCTATAAGAAGTTCCGTGAGCTCCATATTTTCTAATTTTATATTTTTGATACCATTCATAAGGAGTAGCGTATAAAAAATTTTCTTCTTCCATTGTTTGATGAAAAGTAGTATCAAAAACACCTATTTGTAAAACTTCAGGCAAAATATCTTTAAATAATTTAATATTTAATAAATTAATAGGATTATGAAGTGGAGCTAAATCATTTAAAGTTGCGATTTTATTTATATTTTCTTCTGTTAAAATAACAGAATTTTTAAATATTTCTCCTCCTTGGACAATTCTGTGTCCTATTCCTTCTATTTCTTTTAAACTATTTATAATTTTTTTTTCTATCAAATTATCTAATATTAATTTTATTGCTTGCTTATGGTTTACAATAGGCAAAATTTTTTTAATTTTTTTATTTTCATTAAAAGAAATATTAAAAATAGCGTTATCACAACCTATTCTTTCTACTAATCCTAAAGCAAAAATTTTCTCTGTTGGCATTTCTAACAATTTAAATTTTAGAGAAGAACTACCTGCGTTTACTGACATAATTTTCATAATAAAAAACTTAATTCAAAATTGAATTTTTACTCCTTCTTTAATTAAAAATAAAAATAAATTTTAAAAAAAACTGAAATATATTTAAATTTTATTATATTTAGGTCGATATTTTTTTAAAAAAACATCTAATAAAAAATAATTTATTTTTTGAATATAAGTTTCAGTATATTCAAAACATATAGGAACAGAAATATTAATTTTTACTAAAAAACGATTAAAAAAAACTCTATCTTTAAAAATAATTAATTTTTCTTTTATTTTACTATCAATTTCTTGTAAATTATTAAAAATGTTTTCTAAATTTTGAAATTTATTTAATAACTTAATAGCTGTTTTAGGACCGATTTGAGGTATTCCTTTAATATTATCAGATGCATCTCCAATAATGCTTTTAAAATCTATTATCTGATTAGGTTTTAAATTGAATTCATTCCATAAAATATTTTCATCATAATAAATCACATTTTTTAATCCTTTTTTTATTAAACAAATTCGAATATTATTATCAATCAACTGTAAAAAATCTTTATCACTAGAAAAAATAAAAACTGATACATTTTGATTACTAGCTTTTTTAGCTAAAGTTCCAATAATATCATCAGCTTCATAACCATTTTTAAAATAATGTTTAATGCCAGACAATGTTAAATATTTTTTAATTAATACGATTTGAGAAATTAAATCAATCGGCGTAGGAAGTCTTTTTTTTTTATAATTTTTATAAAGAATATGTTTTTGAGTTTTTTCTCTTGAATCAAAAATAACACAAATATTTTTTTCTGTTTTTTCTAAAATTTTTTTGAACATATTAATAAAAACTATTAGAGCATTAATATCTTCTCCTTTTTCATTTTGTATTTTTTTTTTTTTATAAGCAGTAGCATAATAAGCTCTAAATAATAAAGAATTGCCATCTACTAAAACTAGACTTTTCATGTTTTCCAAACCTCTTCTTTTTAAAAAAAAACAAAAAAACATAAAATTAAAATTATTTAAAAATTTTTACTTAAAAAAATTAAAAAAAATTTTTAAATAAATCTTCAGGATTTTCTAATTTATCTAATAAATTACTATCTAATTCACCTATTTTGCCAGATATTTGTTTTTGTTTTTTAATAAACATTACTAAATTATCTACATCTTTAATTTGATTACCTGAACCTATAGCTATTCTTTTTCTTCTTCTAAGATTTGATTCTATTAAATAAGGATAAATTCTTTCTTTTGACGTCATACTATCTATTATAGAATTAAATTTTTTCAAAAAATTTGTCTCTAAAACAGGCATTTTATCAATTTTAGAACTTAACCCTGGAATAAATTTTAATATTTTTTTTAAAGAACCTATTTTTTCTAATATTTTTAATTGTTTTTTTAAATCATTATAATTATATTCTTTTTTTAAAATTTTTTCTAAAGTTTTTTTTTCTTCTTCAGAACTAATTTTTTCTTCTATATTATCTATTAAAGTTAAAATATCTCCCATCCCCAAAATTCTAGAAGCAATACGATCTGGATAAAAAATTTCAAAATTACCATCATTATATTTTTCAGAAGAAGAAATAAATTTAATAGGCAATTTAGTAATATATCTTATAGATAAAGCTGTTCCACCTTTAATATCAGCATCCATCTTAGTTAAAATAACTCCAGTAGCAGAAATTTTTTGATGAAAACTTTTAACAACATTTACAGAATCTTGACCCAAAATAGCATCTGAAACAATTAAAATTTCTGAAGGATTAGTTCTTGTTTTGATTTCCATCAATTCTTTAATCATTTTTTCATCAATATTTAATCTTCCTGCAGTATCTATAATTACTGTATCAAAATTATTTTTTAAAGCATAACTTAATCCATCTTCAATAATTTTCATAACTTTTTCATTTTTTATTGAAAAAACATGAATATTTATTTTTTTTCCTATTTGTAATAACTGATCAATAGCACCAAACCTATAAGTATCAGCAGCAATTAATAAAATTTTTTTATTTAATTTATTTTTAATAAAAAGAGATAATTTTCCAGAAGTTGTTGTTTTTCCACTACCTTGTAAACCTATTAAAAGAATAACATTTAAAATATTATTATTTTTAAAATCTAAATTTGATTCTTTAGAACCTAAAATTTCTATCAAAGTATTTTTAATAATTTTAATGATTTGTTGTTTTGCATTTAAACCGTCCAATATTTTTTGTCCTATAGACTTTTCTTTAATAAGATTATTAAATTTTGTTACTACTTCATAATTAACATCAGCTCTTATTAAAGATAAATTAATATCCTCCATAATAGATTCTATATCTTTTTCTTTTATATATTTTTTATTTTTAATTTTATCAATAATTTTTTGAAAACCTTCAGTTAAAAAACTCATTTTATATTCAATTTCTCCTTAATTTATAAAAAAACAAAAAATTTAAATTTCAACTTAACTTAATAAATAATCAACATAATCTTTAATATTAAATTCAATTAAATCATCGTTTTTTTCTCCTATACCGATATATTTTATCTTTAAATTATGTATATATTTTATACTTAAAATTATACCTGCTTTAGATATTCCATCAAATTTAGTTAAAATAATACTATCTATAGGTAATATTTTTTTAAATAATTCAACTTGATTCAGAGCATTATTTCCAGTCATAGAATCTATAACTAAAAAAATTTTATAATTATTTTTAATAAAAGAATTTTTTTCTATAATTTTTTTAATTTTTTCTAATTCTTTCATTAAATTAATGTTATTTTGTAATCTTCCAGATGTATCACATAAAATAAAATCAAAATTTCTAAATTCAGCATATTTTAGAGCATTAAAAAATAATTTAGAAGTTTTTTTATTTTCGATATTATTTTCTTGAAAAAAAACACTTTTTGTTATTTCTGACCAAGTTTTCAATTGTTCTACAGCTCCATCTCTAAAAATATCTCCAGCTACTAATAAAACTTTTTTTTTTTCTTTGCGAAACTTAAATGCTAATTTACCTATAGTTGTTGTCTTACCGACTCCATTCACACCTACAAATAAATATAATTTAGACTCTTCTTTTTCAGATTTAAAATCAATATTTTTATCACAAGTATCAGATTTTTGATAAAAATCTAAAATAGTTTGTTTAATTAAAATCAAAAAAGAACTAGAATCTGTAACTTGGTCTTTTTTAATGCTTTTCTCTATTTGTGATAATAAATAAGAAGAAGTTTCCAAGTCTATATTAAATTTAATAAAAAAAATCTTTAATTTATTTAGTAAATCAAAATCTATAATGGTATTCTTTTTTATACTTTCTATCCAGTGGTTAAAATCATAAGAAATAGATTTCAACTCTAAAGATTTTTTTATATCTTTTTTATTTTTTTTTTCAAAAATTTTTTTCAATAAATTAAACATATATTATTTTTTTTCTTTCTTATTTTTTAAAGTTACCATATTTTTACATTTAGGAAAAGAATTACAACCTAAAAATTCTCCATATCTCCCTATTCTTCTGACTAAAAAATCATTACATAAAGAACACTTTTCTTGAGTTAAAATATTTTCTTTTTTCTCTTTTAAAGAAATTATATTTTTACATTTAGGAAAAGAATTACAACCTAAAAATTCTCCATATCTCCCTATTCTTCTGACTAAAAAATCATTACATAAAGAACACTTTTCTTGAGTTAAAATATTTTCTTTTTGGATTTTCTTATTAGCTATATCCCATAAAATAATAAAATCATTATAAAAATCTGTTAAAAAATCTAACTTGCTGATTTTACCATAATAAATATCATCAAGTTTTTTTTCTATCTTAGAAGTATATTCAATATTAATAATAGAAGGAAAAAAATCTTCTAAAGTTTTTTTAATTGACATTCCTAATTTTGTACAAATTATTTTCTTATTTTCTATATAAACATAAAATCTTTTTTTCAAAATTTCAATAATATGTGCATAAGTTGAAGGTCTTCCGATTTTCAAATTTTCTAATTTTTTAATTAAAGAAGCTTCTGTAAAATAAGCAGGCGGATTAGTCTCTTTTTCAATTTTTTCAATTTTTTTTGGTAAATATTTTTGATTTATTTTTAAAAATGATAAATCAATATATTTAAAATCATTTTTTAATATTTTATAAAAACCATCAAAAATCATTTTATTAGATTCTGTCGAAAAAATATATTCTTTAACATTAAAAAAGAATTCTGTTTTTTCAAAAATAGCATTCGACATAAAACTAGCTAAAGTTCTTTCATAAATAATTTTATATAATGATAATTCATATTTATTTAAATATTTTTTTAAATTTTCAGGAGTCATTAAAATATCCGTAGGTCGTATAGCTTCATGAGCATCTTGAATTTTATTTTGAAGAATATTTTTTCTTTCAGAAACATTTAAATATTCTTTTCCGTATTCATTAATAATAAAACTTTTTATTTTTTCAGTAAATGAAGAAGATATTCTGTAAGAATCAGTTCTCATATATGTTATTAAACCAATTATTTTATTTTCAATCTTAACTCCTTCATAAAGTTTTTGAGCATGTAACATTGTGGTTTTTGCACTCATAGAAATTTTTTTAAAAGCTTCTTGTTGTAAAGTAGAAGTAATAAAAGGTTTAGGAGGTTTGTTAATAATTTTTTTTTTAATTATTTTAGACAATAAAAAATTTTGATTTTTTATATCTAAAACAATTTTATCTGCATATTCTTCTTTTACAATTTTTTTCTTTTTTTCTATTTCTAAATTGACTTCAAATTGATCAAAAAAAGCTTTAATCAAATAATATTTTTCTGATATAAATTTTTTTCTTTCTTCTTCTATTTCTACAATTAATTTCAATGCTACTGATTGAACTCTACCGGCAGACTTAGCAGATTTTTTTCTAATCAATTTAGATAGTTTAAATCCAATAATTCTATCTAAAATTCTTCTAGCTTCTTGAGAATCAACTAAATTTTTTTTTATGGATTCAGGATGTTTAAAAGCTTCTAAAACAGTATTTTTGTTAATTTCATTAAAAGTTATTCTATTTTTATCTTTTAATCGTAAACCAAGTACTTCTGATAAATGCCAGGCTATTGCTTCTCCTTCTCTATCAGGATCTGTAGCTAACAAGACTTTTTTACCTTTGGATATTTTTAAAATTTTCTTGAGCAATTCTTTTTGTCTAGGTATGATTTGGTAATTAGGACAAAAATTATTATCAATATCTATACCTAAATTGTCTTTACCTTTGTATGACAAATCTCTAATATGACCTTTAGATGATAAAACTAACACTTTATTTTCAAAATAGCTATTTAGAGCTTTAGCTTTAGAAGGTGATTCCACTATAATAACTGTAGATTGCATTTAAAATCCTTTCATCAATATTTTGATCATTTTAAAATTTAAAATAAAAATTAAGAAAACAAGTCTAAATCAAAATTGATTTTTTGTATTTTTTTACCTATTATTTCTGAAAAAAATTTTGATACTATATTGTTTCTATCAACAAAATCATAATAATTTTTTTCAATAAATTTTTCATTATTATATCTTTTTTTTATTAAAATTTGGAATAAATTTTTTTCATTTATTTCTGATTGACTTAAATTAAAAAATATCATCAATTTTTCTAAATAATATTTTTTTAAATAATCTAAAAAATAATGAATTAAATCTTCTTTTGATACAAGTTCTTCTTTTATACATCCGCAAAGAGCTAAAGAATAACTTATTTTATAAGAATTTATTTTAGGATATAAAATTCCTGGAGTATCCAAAAATTTAATATTATCAATAAAAGAACTTATCCATTGAAGTTTTTTAGTAATACCAGGTTTGTTAGAAGTTCTAACAACCTTTCTTTTTGTTAAACTATTAAGAAGGGTAGATTTTCCTACATTAGGTACTCCAACAATCATGATTTTAATTTGTTTTTTATAATTTTTATGAGAATTAATTTTAATATTAAGCATTTTTTTAATTTTCACCAAAATTTTATCAATATTTATTCTATTTTTTGCATCTATTAATAAAGTGTTGATTTTTTTGCTTTTAAAAAAATTTTCAAAAAGAAAATTTTTACTTAAATCAGTTAAAGATATCTTATTTAACAAAACTAAGAAAGGCTTATTATTCAAAATTTTTAAAAGTTCAAAATTCATACTAGAAATAGGTATTCTAGCGTCTAAAATAACTAAAACAATATCTATAAATTTTATATTTAATTTTATTTCCTCTAATGTTTTTTTCATATGTCCAGGAAACCATTGTATTGGAAACATATTTTGATACCAACTTTATTTCTAGTTATATATTTTCTTCTTCCTCTTGATCTATTTTTTTTTGCAAATCTTCTAAAAAATCATCTAAATTTTGTTTATCATTAGATTCAAATAACTTTTTACTATAAATTTTATAAATTTCTTCTCCTAGAATAAAAATAATAGCACAACCTATTTTATTCACCAAAATATTATACAAATTATTTAAAAAAATTTTTTTTAACCAATGAAAAGGATTCAAAATATTCAAAGTATTTGTAAAAATATTTAATATTTTATTTGTTTTTTTAAATTTTCTAATATATTTTTTTTTTATTATTTTTTGTCTAAAAAGAAAAATTTTTCTTAAAGTGATTTTTTTAAACATAAAAATTATTTTTTTATTAAATAATTCATCTATTCTTTGATGTATATATTTCACTAAGGTTAAACTTTCCTCAATAGTTAATTCTAAATAAGGATAATTAGAATTTGGGTAAAAACTAGAAGCTACTTTTAAAGTCATTTCCTGAATATTTTTAAACAAGAAAAATATATACTCGTCTTTATCTTTTTTTAAATTCTTCAAAAAATTTTTTTGTGTTTCTTTAATTAATAAAAGCATTTTATCATAGTCTAAATCGTCATTTTGAGTTTTAGAAACTTTAAATTCTTTATTAAAATTTTTAATAAAAAAAAATAGATAAAATAAAAAAGAAAAAATAAAACCAAAAAAAAATCCAGAAAAAAAAGATAAAAAAAATCTAAATTGCATTAAAAATTGTATTTGACTTAATATATTTTTCATAATTAAATAAATTTTTAATCCTTTTTTTTAAAATATAGTACTGAAAATAATAATAATGAAATAATTTACTTTAATTATATTGTATACCTAAATAAATAAAATTATCTTTACCCAAAGTTTTATTTATATAAAGTTTAGGTATCCATATTATATTATTCATTTTATCTGATACTATATAAATATTATCTCTTTCCTGATAAACAATTTTTTTATTAATAAAAAATTTTTTTAGTTTTTGAGTACCAAAATTAAATTTTAAAATATCACCTGATGCTCTTTTTCTCAAAATAAAAGGAGGATAAAAATTTTTCACATCATAATATATTTTTTCTATTATACAACAAAAAGAAATTAAAAACTTATTTGGAGATAAATGTAAAATAGGGTTTTTTTTATCCAAATTTTTATTTTTGAGTATTTTCGTTTTTTTCTCAATATAAAAATATCTATATTCCTTGATTAAAACATAATTCGGTTCTAAATTCAAAATTATAGAAGCTTTATTCTTATTATTTAAACATTTGATAATATTATTAATAAAAACAAAATTTAAATTTATTTTTTTATTTTCTAACAAAAACACAATAATATCTTTTTGAATAGCTATATTTAAACTTAAAAAATATTTTAAATCTAACATATGGGAGAATTTTTGTTTTTGTAAAAAAAACAAAGTATTTTGTCTTATGAAAGAATAAATTTCTTTAATTTGAAAATGAAATTTTTTAATATTTTTTAAAAAATTACGAGATTCTTTGAAAAAAGGAATAACTTGGTTTCTTATCTGATTTCTAAAATATATATTTTGTTTATTTGTATAATCTTCTATAAACAAAATTTTATTTATGTTTGCATATTCAATTATTTTTTTTTTTTCTGTATACAAAAAAGGTTTTAAAAGAATAAAATCTTCATATAAACAAGAATCTTGCATACCACTATAACCTAATAAAGAACTACCTCTTAAAATTTTTAAAAAAATAGTTTCTGATAAATCATCTAAATGATGAGCTGTTAACAAATATTTTGTTTTATATTGTAAAGCTACTTGTTTTAATTTTTCTAATCTTAAAATACGAGCTTTATTTTGAAAATTTCCTTCTTCATAATTTAAATTTAATTTAAAATAATGAAAATCTATATTTTTTTTAAGGCAATAATCATAAACTAAATTTTTATCTTTAATACTGTCTTTTCTTACTGAATGATTAAAATGAACAACTTTTAACTTATAATTTTGATGATATAAAAAATCTAATAAAACCATAGAATCAATACCTCCACTAACAGAAATAATGTAATCCTTAGTTTTATCTAAATTAATACAAAAAAACATATCAAATTATAATTCAATCTTTTTTATTATAAAATTTTAAATTAAGAACGGATAATTGTTGTTCATCTACAATACTAGGAGATTCTAACATTAAATCTTGAGCACTTTGAGTTTTAGGAAAAGCAATGACATCTCTTATGTTATTAGTTTTGGTTAATAACATTACCAAACGATCTAAACCTAAAGCAATACCACCATGAGGAGGAGTACCATATTTTAAAGATTCCATAAAAAAACCAAAACGTTTATCTATTTCATCCTTAGAAAAACCTAATATATTAAAAATAATTTCTTGTATTTGAGGTTTGTAATTTCTTAAAGAACCACCGCCAACTTCATATCCATTCCATACTAAATCATAAGCTTTAGCTTTAGCTTCTTTAGGATTATCAATTAATATATTAATATCTAAAGGAGCTGTAAAGGGGTGGTGAACTGTTTGAAATTTATTTTCTTTAACATCGAATTCAAACAAAGGAAAATCAATAATCCATAATAGAGATTCTTTTTCTGGATTAATTAATTCAAAATCTTGAATTAATTTGCTTCTTAAAAAACCTAAAGCTTTTAAAAAGATATTATATTGATTATTATAATTATTTTCATATACTATGAAAAATAAAAATTCTTTTTCTTTTAAATTAAAATTTTTAGACAAAAATAAAAATAAATGGTCTGATATAAAAGATTTCTTTTTAGAAAAAATTTGCAAATTTAAATAGTATTTTTCATTAATTAAACAATTATATTTTTCTATTTTTTCAAAAATAATTTTATTAGAAAAATTCTCTAAATTTAATCTAAATCCTTTAACAATTTTTTTTTGAATTTCGAAATTTTTTTCTTTTTGTTCAATAAAAAAATCTTTATTAAAAATAAAACTTAAATCTTCTATTAACAAATCAGATCTTAAATCTGGCTTATCTGTTCCATATAAATTCATAGCATCTTTATAAGTCATTTTTAATAGAGGAATATTTATTTTTTTATGTAAAATTTTATCAAATAAATCAACTATTATTTTTTCCGTTAAATGCATAATTTGTTCTTGATTAAAAAAAGAAGTTTCTATATCTATTTGAGTAAATTCGGGTTGTCTATCTGATCTCAAATCTTCATCTCTAAAACAACGAGCAATTTGAAAATATCTTTCAAAACCAGCAATCATATATAATTGTTTAAAAATTTGAGGAGATTGAGGTAAAGCATAAAAATGATTTAAAAATAATCGCGAAGGCACTAAATAATCCCTAGCTCCTTCTGGCGTAGATTTAGACAAAATAGGAGTTTCTAATTCTAAAAAATTTTCTTTTAAAAGCGTATTTCTAACATTTTGAGTTATTTGATGCCTTTGGATTAAATATTTTTTTTGTTCCTCTCTTCTCAAATCTAAATAACGATATTTTAATCTAATTTTTTCTAAAACTTCTTCTTTATCAAAAACATTTAAAGGTAATTCTTCTGCTTCAGATAAAATATTAATAAAAGTAACTAAAATTTCTATTTCTCCAGTTTTTAATTTAGGATTTTTATTAATTCTTTCTATAACAACACCTTGAACTTCTACTACAGTTTCTTTCTTTATAGAACAAATATCTTTATATTGATCATGATTTTTTTTCATAATTAATTGAATCAAACCTGTAAAATCTCTTAAAATTAAAAATAAATTATTCCTTAAATCTCTTTTTTTAGCTATCCAACCTTTTACAAAAACTTTTTTATTTTTATCTTTTAAACTAATATCTTCGTTATTTGTATAATTAAATTCTAATTTCATTATTTTTTTAATTCCTTTATTAAAAAATCAATTCCCTCTTTAATTTTAAATTTATAAATTTTTTCAGTAACAACATTTTTAATAGTCAAAAAATTATTATTTATCTCTTTCTTCCCTATAAAAATAATATATTTAGGTTTATTCATTAAAATTTTTTTTAACTGTTTACTGAAATTACCAAATTCATAATTAATTTCAGCTATTAAACCGAATTTTCTTATTTTTTGTAATAAAAAAAAAGATTTTAATAAAAGTTCAGATTCTAAAACAAATAAAAAAATTTCTAATTCATTAAATTCTATATTTTTAAAATAATTATTTTTTTCTAATAACCAAATTAAACGTTCCATTCCTAAAGCAAAACCCATATTACAAGTTCTATCACTATTAAAAATTTCCATCAAATCATTATAATTTCCGCCTCCTCCTAAAGACACAACTGGATCAGAAGCGTTATTAGAAATGATTTCTATTTCGAAAACTAAATCTGTATAATAATCTAAACCTCTTACTAATTTAGGATCTACTACAAAATTAAATTTTAATTTTTTTAATATATTTATAATTTGTTGAAACTTTTTTTTAACATCTTTAGATAAATAATCTAAAATAACAGGAGCCTCTTTTAAAAAATTCTTTTTTGAACATTCCTTACAATCAAAAATTCTTAAAATATTTTTTTTTTGTCTTTTTAAACATAAAAGACATAATTCTCTTTGATTTTTTTGAATATAAGAACTAAAAATTTTAAAAAAATGTTGTCGAGAATTTTTATCTCCTAAATTGTTAATTTTAATAACAGTCTTATTATTTAAATTAAAAATATCAATAATTTCTTTCAAAAATAAAAGTATTTCTATTTCAGATAAAAAATGTTTAATTCCTATAACTTCAATACCTAACTGATAAAATTGTCGATAACGTCCTTGTTGAGGTCTTTCATATCTGAAAAAAGGACCGTAATAATATAATTTATTTAATTTATTTTTACTTTTATTTTCTATATAACTTCTAACTACAGATACGGTACCTTCAGGTCTTAATGCTATTTTTCGTCCTTTTTTGTCTTCAAATTTAAACATTTCTTTAGAGACCATTTCTGAATATCTAGAAGAACGATTAAAAATTTCTTCATATTCTATAAGGGGAGTACGAATTTCTTTAAAATTATATAAATTTAAAATATTTATTATTTTCTTTTCTACAAGCTGCCATTTTTTTATTTCATCAAATAATAAATCATAAGTTCCTTTAATTTTTTGCATTCCGAAATCCTTTAATAATTTCTAATTAAATTAAAATTCAACTAAATATATAATAATCAAAAATTAAATTAATTAAAAATTTTATAATTAATACATAATATTAAATTTATTATATAAAACAAAAATAAAATTCTGATCCAATTATAAATTAAATTATTTAAGAATATAATAATTTTTTATTGTTATTAAAAACCTCTAATATCATACCTGCTCCTAAACAAAAATTATCTTTATAAAAAGCACAAATTTGTCCTGGTGTGACAGATTTAATTTTATTTTCATAATAAACTTTTAAAGTATTTTTATCTATCCACTCAATTTTAACATTTTGTTCTATTTGTCGATAACGAAATTTAGCTTTTAAATTTGTTATTTTATGATCAAAAATATTATCTTCATATTTTCTCCATATCACATCAACTATTAAAGCAGAATCACTATATAAATAAGAACTATTTTTATCTTGGTCTACATAAAGAATATTTTTTTTTAAATCCTTACCAACCACAAACCAAGGTCCTGAATTTCCCTTACTCACTTTTAAATTCAAATTTTTTCTTTGACCTATAGTATATTTAAAAACGCCTTCATGTTCTGATAAATACTTTCCGTTTTTGATATTTATAATAAATCCTTTTTTGATAGGAAGATAATTATTTAAAAAATGAAAAAAATTTCTTTCTCCGATAAAACAAATTCCTGTAGAATCTTTTTTATCAGCATTAATCAATTTTTCTCTTTTAGCTATTTGTCTAACTTCAACTTTAGTTAATTTTCCTAAAGGAAAAATAATTTTTCTTAGTTGTTCTATTTTTAATTGAGATAAAAAATAAGTCTGATCTTTATTTGTATCTAAAGCCTTGGTTAAAATAGGTTGATTTTTTTTATAAGTAATTTGAGCATAATGTCCCATAGCGATATAATCTGGATTAAAAACTTTAGCATATTTTAAAAAAGCTAAAAATTTAATTTGGTTATTACATAAAACATCTGGATTAGGAGTTAAATTTTGCTTAATTTTTTCTAAAAAAGATAAAAATACTTTTTCCCAATATTCTTTGATAAAATCTATTCTATGACATTTAATATTTAATTGTTTAGCAACATTTAAAGCATCTTGAAAATCTTTTTCTTGAGGACAAATATAATTATTAATAAAATAATTACCTTTAATATCGTTATTTAAACTACTATCCCAATTACGCATAAAAATACCTTCTACTTCAAAACCTTTTTTTTTTAAAAGAAAAGCAGCAACACTACTATCTACTCCGCCCGATAATCCAATAATTACTTTTTTTTTCATTTTTCTCCTTTAATTTTTTTTATTTTTGTCTTTGTATAAAAATAGGTAATTTTAATTCTGTTCTGCTAGAAAGACTATACTCAAAAATTTTAGGACCCGAAACTATTTTTTGTCTTTTATATTGATATTTAAAAAAATTGCTCATATATGTTTTTACTTTATTCAAACTTTTTTCTTTATCAAACAAAAATACTTTTTCTATTAAAAAAGCTATTTTTATTATACTGAAATTATGTTTTAAATAATGATACAAAATAAAATCATCAATAATTAAATCAATAGTTAAAAAATTATTTAATTTGTCTAAATATATTTGTTTTAAATCAAGATCTATTTCTAATATATCATTTCGTAAATAAAATAAAATTAATTCTACCATAAAAGTATTAGAAATACCTATATTTAAATTATATGAAAATTCATGACAATAATTATTATTATTTATTTGACCTATAGCGATATTAGATAAATTATAACTTTCTAAACATAAAATTTTTTTGTTTTTATCTTTTTTGATAAAAAAATTATTTAAAATAACTTCAATTCCTTTTTTATCTAAAAATTTTTTTAATAAAATGAATAATTCCTTATCTAAAAAAATTTCAGAATTCAAAAAAATAATTAATTTTTGTTTTTTTGGTTTTTTTTGTATAAAAAAATTCATTACTATTAATAATGTTAAAAAAACATTTAGTTCTTCATCCATATATAAAATAACTTCAACTTCAGAAATTTTAGATAATCTACTTTGTAAAGAAAAAAATTGAATAGCGCTAGAAATTTTTAAATCTTCTTCCAAATTAGATTCAGAAATAAAAGGTTTTTGGTGAAATTTTTTCTCAAAATAATAATTATTAACTTCTTTTAAATTGAAATAAGATTTCAAAAAAAAACTTTCTTTTCCTATTTTTTGATCACCATATGTTGTATCTATTCTCCTCTGATATTTAATAACATCAACAAAAACATCTACTAATAAACTGATATCTTGATTAAAAAGATCTTTTTCTCCAATAATTTCTCCTAAACAAGCTGCTATTTTATGATTAGAAAAAAGAGTATCTGTAGTAGTTTCGCTAATACCACTACTAGTATAAAAATAACCTCCGATTTGTTTTCTAGAATGATCCAAAACAGCTGTTTTTCTTAATTGAGATTTACCTATATGTTCTGTTGAAGCTGATAAGTTAAATATTAAATGAGCCCCATTTAATGATAACAAATCACTAGGAGATTCGATTGTCCATAAATCTTGACAAATTTCCACACCAAATATAATGTCAAATTTTTTATTAATAAATAAAATATTACCAAAAGGAACTTTTTGTTCTAAAAAATCAACTAATTTATTTTGAACAAATTTACCAGATTGAAACCATCTTTTTTCACTAAATTCTTTATAATTTGGAATAGTATGTTTAGGAACAATTCCTAAAATCTTTGGTCCCTGTACAACAACTGCAACATTATATATCAACCCTTCTAAACAAAAAGGCATTCCAATAAAATAAACTCCTTCAAAATTATTATTATTAATAATGAATTTTAAAGCTTTTAAATTTTCTTGTAAAAAATTATTTTCAAAAAATAAATCTCCAGCAGTGTAACTGCTTAAACATAATTCAGCAAATAAAACAAAACTTGCTTTACTCTGATTAAGTATTTGTATAATATTTTGGGCATTTCTAAAAGGATTAGCGATATATAATCTAGGACTAGATAACTCTATTTTAACTGAACCATTTTGATACATTAATGGATAATATCCCTTCTAATATTAAAATATAAGTCATTTAAGTAATCTTAATAAAATTATTAATACGAAAAAAATTCATAAAATATCAAAAAATATAAATAAAAAATATTTTTTTCAATATTTTTTAATTTTTTTATATTTATTAAAAAATAAAAGGTTTTTTTCTATAACATAACCAATAATAAAAATAGATAAAAAAGAACAAAATAATCTAATTATTAAATCTGATAAAAAAGAAATAAAATTAAAACTATTACTTTGAAATTTTGTTATTATACTTTCAAAAAAAGAAGAAAAAAATATTACAATACCATCAGTTAAAAATAAAATTATAATAAAATTTATTTTATAAAAATCTTTAAGAATCTTTTGAAAAATATCCATTCCTCCAGTAGTATAACCCATTTTTATAATATTACTTAAAGTTAAGCCTATAAAAAATCCACTTAATAAAGAAGAAAAAAACATTTTTATTAAAAAATTATCTCTAAACAAAATTCTTAATAGTAAATTGTTTTCAGCAGCTCCAAAAATCAAAATAAAAAAACAAAGACTTATATGTAAAATTAAAAATAAAATAATAGTTTTGATTAAAAAATCATGACCAAAAAATTTATATCCTATAACTAAAGATAATAAATTATAAAAAATCATCAAAAATATAATAATAAATTCTTTTGTATCATTATCCATTTGCAAATTAAATAATTGAAAAATCTGAGTAGTCATAACAGACAAACCATCAATTCCTCCAGTATTTAATCTAACACCTAAAGTAAAAAAATAAATACATAAAGCTAATAAAATATCGTTAATAATAAGAAACAACCATTTTTTAATATTTTTACTTTTCATTATCGTAAACATATAAAAGACTAAATTTAAATTTAATTAAATTATTATTAGTTAGAAATATCATTTTCTTTTATTAAAAAAGCATTAATAAAATCATCTAAAAAATATCCATCCATTACTAAATTTATCTGTGAAACTTCAAAATTAGTTCGATGGTCTTTAACCATTTGATAAGGATGAAAAATATAACTTCTTATCTGAGAACCCCAACTAATGTCTTTTTGTCCTTTCTTAAATACTTTTTCATTTTCTTTTTGCTCATCTAAAGCTAATTGTAATAATTTAGTTTTTAAAATTTGTAAAGCTTTTTCTTTATTTTTGATTTGACTTCTTTCGTTTTGACAAGTCACAACTATATTAGAAGGCAAATGAGTAATTCTGACAGCTGAATCAGTAGTATTAACATGTTGACCTCCAGCTCCGCTACTTCTAAAAACATCAACCCTTAATTCTTCATCTTTAATATTAATTTTTATCTCTTCATTTATTTCTGGTAAAACTTCACAAGAAGCAAAAGAGGTATGTCTTCTAGAGTTAGAATCAAAAGGAGAAATTCTTACTAATCTATGTATTCCTCTTTCGGCTTTTAAATAACCATAAGCATATAAACCTTTAATCAATAAAGTTACGCTTTTTAAGCCTGCTTCTTCTCCTTCTTGAATATGTATAACTTGCACTTTAAAATTCTTTTTTTGAGAATATTTTTGATACATTCTAAATAACATTTCGCACCAATCTTGAGATTCGGTACCGCCAGCACCAGAATGCAAAATTAAAATAGCATTATTCTCATCATAAGGCTGATTTAAAATTATTTCAATTTCAAATTCTTTAATTTCCTTATTGAGTAATTTTAATTCTTCAATAAAATCAAAAAAATAATCGTTTTTATCTTCATTTTCATTTAATAAAAATTTTAATTCATTATATTTATTTTGCAAATCAGTAAATTTTTTTAATCTATTTTGTATTTGAGCAAATTTCTGAGTTATTTTGCTAATATCTCTCGGATTACTTTTCCAAAAAGAAGGTTTTAACATTAATTCGTTTAAATTCTCTATTTCTTTTTTTTGTTTTTCTATATCTAATTTTGATTTTAAAACTGATAAAATTATACTTAAATTATCTATAATTTTATTAATTTCATATTTTTCCATTTTTTATTTCCTTTCTTTGAAAAAAAATAAAAAATCAATAACAAGTTTTTAAACATTTCGTTTTTTTTATTATTCATTTCGGAAAGTTCTAAATTTTTTTATTTTTTTTTAATAAACAATTTGGAGAATTTATTATTCATTAAAGGGGAAAATTTTAGAATAATACGTGTAATATCGAAAGCGATATTATCTATCATTTTATTAAAAAATTTTTGACCTTCGCGTTGATAAACAACTAAAGAATTTTGTTGACCGTAACTGACAAAATTCATACTTTTACGTAAAATATTCATATCTAAAATATGACGTTTAAAATGAATATCTACATTTTGTAATATGATTTTTTTTATAATATCTGAAAAAGAATTTTCTAAAAAATTATTTTTTAAATTTTGTTTTTGTTCAATTAAAATTTTTTCTATTTTTTTCTTGAATATTTCTTTAACTTTTTCTCTGAATACGTTATTACTTAAATGACCGATCAATTCTAACTCTTTCAAAGAAAAAGTATTTTGAGGAAAAAATAAATTTTCGAAATAATCAATAAACTTAATTAAATTTTCACTATTTTTTACTTTAATTTTGTAACTTAAAAAGTAATCTATTTCTTTATCTAAATTTTTATTTATTAAAATTAATAATATTTTTTCAACATCATTAGAAGTTAAAATTTCTCTTCTTTGTTTATAAATAATTTCTCTTTGCAAACCTAAAACAGAATCAAATTGTAAAATAAATTTTCTTTGTTCAAAATTAGAAAATTCAATTTTTTTTTGCAAATTAGTAAAAAAATTTGTAAAAAAACTAGAAGAAATATTTTCTTTTTTTTCTTTAGATTTTTTTAATAAAACAATTAATTTTTGAATTCTATTACCGCCAAATTTTCTAGCTAAATCATCCTCTCCAGAAACAAAAAAACGTGAAAAACCCGGATCTCCTTGTCTACCAGCTCTACCTCTTAGTTGATTATCTATTCTTCTGGCTTCATGTCTTTCCGTTCCTAAAACAGCTAATCCTCCTAATTCTGCTACTCCTTCTCCTAGTTTAATATCAGTACCACGTCCTGCCATATTAGTAGCTATAGTTATAGAACCTTTTAAACCTGCTTTTGCTATTATTTCAGCTTCTTTATAATTATTTTTAGCATTTAAAACTTCATGAGGAATTCTTTTTTTTTTCAAAATTTTGGATATTTGTTCTGATACTTCTACAGTAATAGTACCAATTAAAATTGGTTGTCTTTTTTCATGTCTTTTTTCAACCTCTTTGATTAAAGAATCCCATTTTTCTTTAAGAGTCGAAAAAATAAAATCTGGAGCATCTTTTCTAATCATTAATTTATTAGTAGGAATTTCTATAACTTTCATTTTGTATATGTCTTGGAATTCTTTTTCTTCTGTTTTAGCTGTACCAGTCATTCCTGAAATTTTTTTATAAATTCTGAAAAAATTTTGATAAGTAATAGTAGCAGCAATTTCAGTTTCTTCTTTAAT
Organism: 'Cynodon dactylon' phytoplasma; assembly: GCF_009268075.1. Taxonomy (GTDB): domain Bacteria; phylum Bacillota_I; class Bacilli_A; order Acholeplasmatales; family Acholeplasmataceae; genus Phytoplasma; species Phytoplasma cynodontis. Next base: position 28,285 of record NZ_VWOH01000001.1, read on the forward strand.
AACGCATCTTTCTTTAGCTTCTAAAGCTTGATGTAATCCATCACTAAATTGTCTTCCTTCTAAAATTCTTCCTGTAAATTGGTCTATAATTAAAATCTGATTATTAGAAACTAAATAATCCTTGTTTTTTTCCATTATAAAATTAGCTTTTAAAGCGTTCTTTATACAATGTAATAAAATAATATTATTACTATCATATAAGTTAGGAATTCTAAAAAAATCTTCACCTTTTTTTATTCCTTCTTCAGTTAATTCAATAGTATCTGACTCTAAATCAATAATATAATGATTTGGTTTTAAAACTTTGGCAAAACGATTTGCATCAATATAAAATCTTTTTTCTTTTTTAGCATAACTTGAAATTATTAAAGGAGTTCTTGCTTCATCTATCAAAATAGAATCTACTTCATCGATAATAACATAATCATAATCTCTTCTCATTAATAAATTACATTCTTGGGTTTCTATATTATCTCTTAAATAATCAAATCCTATTTCACTATTAGTAGTATAAAGAATATCGCAATTATAAGCTTTTTGTTTTTCTTCAATAGTACTATTCTTAATATTTAAACCTACTGTCAATCCTAAAAAACGAAAAATATCACCTATAGAACCTTTCGCTTCTCTTTGAGCTAAATATTCATTAACAGTAACAATATGTACACTCTTTCCACTTAAAGCATTTAAATAAGCAGGCATAACTGAAGTTAAAGTTTTTCCTTCGCCTGTTTTCATTTCAGCAATTAGACCTTTATGTAAAACAATAGCTCCTAAAATTTGAACGTAATAAGGATCTAAACCAGTTACTCTTCTGGAAGCCTCTTTCGCTAAAGCAAAAGATTCTACTAACAAAGAATCTAAACTATAACCCTCTTGAAAAAGTTTTTTTAATTCTTTAGTTTTTTGAACAAATTGTTCGTTTTTCATTTTTTTATATTCTTGGCTTAAATTTTCTATTTTTTTTGCTGTTTTTTTTATTTTTTTTAAATAACGATTAGAAGAATTAAAAAAATTTTTGAAAAAAGCAAAAGTTGTTTTTAAAAAATTAAATTTCATGATTTAACCTTTCTATAAAAAAATTAAAAACTATAATTTTTGAAATTTTAAAATCTTTTCTAATAATTATAACATATTAATTAATATACTAATTTTATTTAAATTATGAATTAGTAATAAAATTCATTATATAGTAAAAAATTTTAAATAATATGAAAATATTTTAACTCATTCAGATTAAATATTATATAATATGAATATAATGAATAATAAAAAAAAATTAATTTTAGCTATTGTTTCTAATGAAGATGCAAATCTAGTACAAAAAAATTTGAATAAAGAATGTATTTCAAACACAAGATTATCAACTAAAGGAGGTTTTTTACAAGAAAATAACGATACTTTTATAATTGGATTAGATGAAAATAAATTAGAAAAAGCATTAGATATAATAAAAAAATATTCAAAAACTAAAAATCAATTAATTCCGAATCACATTTTTAATGAATTTAGCGCTTATTATTCTCTTCCTTCTGAAATATCTGTAGGAGGAGCTATTGTTTTTGTGATAGATATAGAAAAATTTATTAAATTTTAAATTAATTAGAAACAAATTTGAATAAAATTGAATTTGAACTTATATAAATAAAAAAACATTAAGATAAATAAATTACTTAATAGTATTATATTTATAAAAATTAAGTAGAATTAAAATTAGAATAAAAATTATTTCTTAACAAAAAAATCAAAAAAATTATAATAAATTATCTAGATATAAAAACTGTTATATAATAACAATTATTAAAAAACAACAAAGGAGATATAAATAAATCATGGTTTTAACTAAAGAACAAAAAAAAAAAATTATAAGAGAAAATTCTACAAAAGAAAATGATACAGGTTGTTGTCAAGTGCAAATAGCTTTGCTTACTCATGAAATAGAAGAATTAAATAAACATTTAAAAAAACATCCTTCTGATTTTCATTCAAAAAGAGGATTACTAACTAAAAATAAAAAAAAAAATACTTTAATAAAGTATTTATATAATCAAAATAAAAACAAAACGAAATAATAAAAAAATACTTAAAAATAAAATTTTATATATTAATTAATTCTTCAATATATAACGTATATAATATAATATTTTAAAATTTTATTTTTTTTTATTAATTTTTTTTACTATAAATTTTTAATATTTTTAAAGATATTAAAAATCATCTTCTTCAATAATATTGAAGAATTTTTTTTTGGAGTGAACGAGGGGAATCGAACCCCCATCTTATGCTTGGCAAGCACACATAATGACCATTATACTACGTCCACAAAAATGTAAAAAAAATAAATATATAATAAAAAGTATTGAACCATAAAAAAAATTACATACTTATTTTATAATATTTTTAACTAAATTAATATGAAAAAATATTTATTTAATAAAAAAATAAAAAATTCATAAATGGTGCCCTTAACAAGAATCAAACTTGTATCTTATCATTACCATCGATATGTTCTAATCATTAAACTATAAGGGCTTTTTTTTAAATTATAGATTAGGTAATTTTTAAATATTTTCAATTTTAAATTTTAAAAAAATGAAAATCATTTTATTACCTAATCACTTATATTATAATTTATAATTTGTTTACTAATTATTTCTTTTATTCTTTATATTATTTTAATATTATATTATTTTTTTTAATAAATATAGCTAAAACTTATAGAAGCTAAAGAGAAAATAATAGGACCTACTACTCTAGTAGCAATAGTAGCAAAAGGTAATAAATCCATTCTATTACTAATCGCCATTACCCCTATATTTCCTGTTCCTCCTATACTATGAGAACAAATTCCAGCTGTTAAAGCGGCTTCTAAAGGATAAAAACCAAAAAAACTTGATAATAAAAAAGTAATTAAAACTACTAGTATTAAAGAAAAAGAAACCATTAATAAAATATTTCTGTTAGTTATACATTTAATTAACTCACTAAAATTAGTAGTTAAACCTAAACCTGCTAAAACAGGAGCAGTAAAATTAGTCATCATAAACTGTCCGGTCTGAGAAACAAAAATTTGATTTTTATCAGACATTAAATGAAAAATCTTAACTATCAATAACAATAATATAACATAAACCATTGCATCCAATTTAAAAGAAAATTTACTCGCAAAAAACGTATTTATTACATTACCGACTGAATAAAAAGCAAATATTATTAACATACCCATACCAATATTTTGGTATTCTAAAATACTTTTTTTAGCATTTTTATTATTATCAGAAAATGACATTTGTTTCTGTTTTTTTTCTAAAGAACCTTTACCACTAAAAATAGTTTTATCAAACATAACAAATAAAATACCAGATAAAAATATGCTTAAAACTCTAGCTAACACTAAAGGAGCTAATATAGCTGTTCTTATTGAAGAAGCATCTTTTTTGAAAAAATCTAAATAAATTCCATTAGCAAATCCATTAATTCCTAAATTGGTTCCTCCATTTGTTAAAGGAACTAAAACAAAAAAAATTGAATCAAAAAAAGAACCTTTTGATTTGTCCTTAAATATATCAGGACATTGATAAGATAATAATTTTCCTAAAAAACCTGTTATCAAAATAGATAAAAAAACAGAAATTAAAGTCAAAGGAATAAATTTAAAAATAGACCTTTTTAATAAATCTCTATCAACACTCAAAATACTACCAGATATAACTATTGTGATAAAAAACTGCGAGAAATTAATTCCTATTCCATCATTCGAATTAGAAACAGAAGTTTTATTAAAAAAAAGTTTATCAAAATAATATGCTATATCCGGACTTATAATTTTTTTATATACCAAAAAAGAAGGTAATAAAATACACAATAAAAAACCAAGACCAAACTTATTCAATATAGGTATATTTTTTCCGACAAAATCACAAAATATACCCAATAACATCATAATAAATAAAGGAGTTATTAAAGGATGCCATAATGATTTTATTAATGAAGGGTTTTGAGTTATATAAAAAATATTCAAAATTCCCATAAGAGCGAAAAGAAAAAATACATAAGTTTGAAAACCAAAAATTCTCTTTTCTTTAAAAAATTTAATGACTTTGTTTTTATTAACCATAAAAATATTGATAATCTCCTCTTATTTAATATTTTATATTCTTATTTTTTTTATTAAATAAACAAAAATATAAAAAAAGATATGTCTTCAAAATTCAATTTTTTTAACTTCTAAATTATTATCTTTTACTAAAATTAAATTATTAACATCCATATTATTTTTAATTAAAATTTGAACATTATAATCTAATTCGCTTTTTTCTAGTATAGGATAAATACTAAAATTTAAAGATAATAATCTTGATTCTTTTAAATTAGAAACAAAAGCAAAAACAGGAACAGAAGGATGAAATTTAGAAATATTATATGCATCTTCAAAATTATAAACCACTATAGCTGCAATAGGCAAATTTAAAGACATTTGAACTGCATTTAATAGTAAACTTTCTCTAAAATTTTGAGGATTATATATTTTTGAAAAAAATTCATAATTTAATGTTTTTTCAGCATTATTATTAATTTTTTTCATATATTCAGTAGATTCAATTGGATAAAAACCTGAAGCTGATTCGCCTGAAAGCATAGTAGCACTTGTACCTTCTCTAACAGCATTAAAAACATCTGAAATTTCAGCTTTAGTAGGTCTTGAATTTTTTTGCATTGATTCTAACATTTGAGTAGCAACAATTACAGGTTTTCCCTTAACCAAACATTTCTGAATAATAATGCTTTGATACAAAGGAACAGTTACATCTTTTATTTCGATTCCTAAATCTCCTCTAGCAACCATAACACCATCAGCAACTTCTATAATTTTATCTATATTGTCAATACCAGACTGATTTTCTATTTTAGCAATAATTTTAATCTTACTATTTTTGTAATTATTTAAAATATTTTTAATATCTATTATATCTTGAGCTGTTCTAGTAAAAGAAGCCGCGATATAATCATAATCATTCTCAATAGCAAAAACAATATCCTTGTAGTCTTTATCAGAAATAAAATTCATTTTTAAATCAACATTAGGAACATTAATACCTCTACGAGATTTAACTATATGAGTATTTTTAGCTTTAGTAATTAATTCTCCATTTTTTTTATCAATTACTTCTAATTTTAAAAAACCATCATCTAAATAAATAATATTTCCTATATTTAACTCTTCATAAAAATTAGGATAAGTAACAGAAAAAATATCCTTATTACCTAATACTTTATAAGAAGCAATCTTGACTAATGAATCTTGTTCAATAGTTACCTCACCATCAAAATCATGAGTTCTAATTTCAGGACCTTTAGTATCTAATAAATTAGCAACACTAGTTTTTAATTTTTGATTTAAAGATTTAATGATATTCAAAATATTTTTTGTTTTATCATAATCAGCATGTGAAAAATTAAATCTAGCAATATTCAAACCTGAATTTATCATTTTTTCTAAAATTTCTTCGTTATAGGTTGAAGGACCTATAGTACAAATAATTTTGGTTTTATTCATAAATATTATTTAATAATATCCTTTCAAAATTTAAAAATTTAAAAAAATAATAAACAATATAAATTATAAATCACAATATAAATAATAAAATAATATAACTAATAAACTCACCAAATAATATTATAAATACTAAATAACAATAAATATAATTATTTACTTTTAACTTCATTTATTTTTAATAATTAAAATAATATAAATCTTGAATAATCATTAACTAAAATAATTGATCATATAAAATTATGAACTTAAAAAAAATTAAAAAAAATAAAAAAGACAAAAATAAAATTTATTACTATATTTTAAATTTTTTTATTTAAAATAATTGTTTAACGAAAAGTTTAATACTATAATAATTTTTATTTTAAATTAAGGTTAGTAAAAATATAAAAAAACATTCAAAAGAGTCAAAGGGTTATATCTATTAATTATTTTTTTAAGCTTAAAGTTTATTTTTTAATTTTTTTTTCAATATTTTCATCATTTTTAAATTTTTTTCACTAATTTTATTCAATATTAACTTCTATATATACACACTTAAAATATTTATTACTAAATTAAAGTGTAAATAATAAGTTTGATGTTAACCATAAAAAAACGAGACCAATAAAAAGTTGTTTTTTGACTAAAAAATAAAAGAAATAACTCTTTTAATTTTTAGTAATCTAAGTCAACTTATTTATTAACTACTGGTAGTATAACTAAAAAGAAAAAAAGTCAACATAAAAAGATAGTGAACTTTTTTAAAAAAAAGTTATTATAAAGTGAATATAATTTGAAAGAAAGGTATTATGAGAGTTTATTATGTTTGAAGCATTTATTAATTATTTTGTTAATTTTTGTGAATTCTTTTTATTCTTATTTAGTATTGTGAGAATTTATAAATATTTTTTAAGACCTTATTATTATTGTTATTTGAAGAAAGAATATAAAATATGTTTTTTTAAAGAATAAAAATAGAAAGGCTAATATTAATAAAACAGAAAAGAAATATTTTATTCATTGGTTTCCCGCTATTGAAACTTGTTTAATCTCAATCACTTTATATCCGTTTTTATCAAAATTATATATTTTCATTTTTGGACATAATTATTTATTTTTGTTTAAGTTTTTCTATATTATTTATGTTTTTTTGCCTGCTATTTTTTTTATTGTTTTTTTGATATCGACAAAATTAAAAAGAAAATTTAAAGAAATATAAATATAGATAATATTAAGTAAAGTAAAAAAACCAACTTTAATAGCAATAGCTGGTTTTTTTACTAATCAAATATATCCTTTTAAAAAAACATTTTTAAGACTTCTTAATTTTGAGTAGGTGAGCCTTTCTCACTAAAACTATGTTGAATTTTTTTTTCTTTCATGGTTTGTTATAAAACGTTATTTACATATTGAGTACCTTTATCAGAATGAATTAAACAATTATTAAGAGTAGTTGGTAATTTTTTTAAAGTATCTAGTACTAATTCCACATCAGGTTTATCTGATACATGATATGCTAACACTTCTCGGTTAAAAAAATCGATCATTACTGATAAATACATAAATTTATAACACTTGTTTAATTTAGTTATATTTTAAAATTAACTAAATAGAATAAATAAAACTATTTTATATAAAATAAAGTTTTTATATTATTAAGTGACTTATAATTTCATAATTTTAAAAATAAAAAATCTAAAATTCCACTTTTTAAAAAGTCTTTTATCAAAAAAAGATATAATAATCTCCGTTAATTGAACTTATTAGACAACATATTACAGTCCATAAAATTTCCATTATAATGTTGTTGATTTTGTAAAAAAATATTATATAATGAAAGAGGTTATTCAAGACTAATTACAAAAAAAGGAGTTTTATAATAAATTCATGACTAAATTTCGAGGCACTGTAAAATGGTTTGACCCAACAAAGGGGTTCGGTTTTATAACGTCAGTTCAAAAGGTAGAAGACGAATCAAAATGTATAAAAATACATGATGTTGAACAAAAAGATAGCGATAAAGACGCAGTAGATAAATGGATGAAAAATGCAGAAGGTGAAAAAGATTTAGTTACAAAAGATATCTTTTGTCATCATACTTCAATAATAAGAGAGAGTAGTTTTTCAGAAGCAGATTCGCATCAGAGAAATTCATTTCATAGTAACGAAAATGATCAAAGAAACTATGTTGTTAAAAAATTAAAACAAGGCGACAAAGTAGAGTTTGTTATTTGTTGGTCAAATAAAACTGTCGACAATCAAAAACAACCACAAGCAATTGATGTTATAGCATTAACACAAGAAGAAATATCAGAAACAGAATAAAAAATAAGTAAAAATAAGCAATTGTTATAATTGTTATAAAAATAAATTAATAATAAAAAGGACTTTATTGCAAATTATAAAGTCTTTTTTTTATAATTTAAATTTATTTTTTACAACTAAAGAATATATTAAGGAGTTACTATAAGTGAAAAAATTTAGTTCCGAATCAGTAACAAAAGGGCATCCTGATAAAATAGCAGATCAAATTTCAGATACTTTATTAGATGCTTATCTATTAAATGATAATAAATCTCGAATTGCTATAGAAACAGTAGTAACAAAAAATAAAGTTATTCTCTTAGGAGAAATAAAATCTAAACATAAACTAAATAAAAAAGAAATTGAAAATTTAGTTAAAAAAACAGTTAAAGAAATAGGATATATCAACAAAGAAGATAACTTTTATTTTAAGAATATAAAAATAATTAATTTTATTCAAAAGCAGTCTGATGAAATCAGTAGAGTAGTAGAAAAAAAAGGAGCAGGAGATCAAGGTTCAATGTTTGGTTTCGCAACTAATGAAACTCCGATTTTTTTACCATTAAGTTTTTATTTATCTAAAAAATTATCTGATAAATTAACAAAAGTAAGAGAAAATAAAGAAATAAGTTTTTTAAAACCAGATGGAAAAACACAAATAACTTTAGTTTACGATCAAAACAATAAACCTTTATATATAGATAATATTATTATTTCTTGTCAACATGAAAAGAATATTGAAAAAAAATATTTAGAAAAAGAAATTATAAATAAAGTTATAACAACCACAATAAACAAATCATTAATTACTTCCAAAACTAAAATGTATATAAATCCTTCTGGCAGTTTTATAGTTGGTGGTCCTGATGCAGACACTGGATTAACTGGTAGAAAAATAATACAAGATGCTTATGGTAGTGAAATTCGTCATGGAGGAGGATGTTTTAGTGGTAAAGATGCTACAAAAGTAGATCGTAGTGGAGCATATATGGCAAGATATTTAGCCAAAAACATTGTAGCATCTGGTATTTGTAGTAAATGTGAAATTCAAATTTCTTACGCAATAGGACTAGAAAAACCAACTAATTTATATATAAATACATTCAAAACTAGTAAAGTTGAAGAATTTTTAATAATGCAGATTATTAAAAAAAATTTTGACTTAAGTCCTCAAGGAATTATCAAAAAATTAAATCTGGATAAACCTATTTTTTCTATTACCTCTAAAGAAGGTCATTTCGGCAGAAAAGATAACTTATTTGCTTGGGAAAGAATAGATCAAAAAAAAATTTTTTCAGAATTATTATATTAATATAAAAGGATTTGAATAAAATTTATGAATCGTCCAAAATTAGTAAAAGAAATAAAATCACGTAATAAAGATTTTAGTCAATGGTATACAGATGTTTGTATAAAATCAGAACTAATTGAATATTCAGATATAAAAGGTTTTTTTATTTATTTACCATATAGTTATGAAATATGGGAAAATATTCAAAATTTTTTAAATAAAAATTTAAAAAAAAAAAATCATCAAAATGTTTATTTTCCTTTGTTTTTTTCTGAAAATTTATTTAAAAAAGAAAAAGATCATATAGAAGGTTTTACTCCTGAATCTTTAATAATTAATAAAGTAGGAGAAAAAAAACTAAAAGAAAAACTAATTCTTAGACCTACTTCAGAAGTATTATTTTCTAGATATTATTCTAAAAAAGTAAAATCTCACAGAGACTTACCTAAATTATTTTTTCAATGGTGTAATGTGGTAAGATGGGAAAAAACTAATAAACCTTTCTTAAGAAGTAAAGAATTTTTATGGCAAGAAGGACACACTATTCATTCATCAAAAAAAGAAGCTTTAAAAGAAACAAAATATGTATTAAATTTATATAAAAAATTAGGTAAAAAAATATTAGCTATACCTTTTATTTCTGGAAAAAAAACAGAATCTGAAAAATTTAAAGGAGCTGAAATTACTTTTTCTCTAGAAACTTTAATGTATGATGGACAATCTTTACAAGCAGCTACATCACATTTCCTAGGTACAAAATTTTCAAATCCTTTTCAAATTCAATTTCAAGATCAAAAATTAAAAACAAGATTAGTTCAACAAACTTCATGGGGAATTTCAACAAGACTAATAGGAGCATTAATAATGATTCATGGAGATGATGAAGGATTAGTAATGCCTCCTTTTATAGCTCCAATCCAAATAGTTATTATTCCTTTAGATATAAAAAATAAAAATATATTAGAAATATCGAAAAATATATACAAAAAATTAAAAAGAAAATATAAGGTATGTTTAGATGAACAAAAAAAAAATATTGGTTGGAAATTTAGTTATTATGAATTAAAAGGAATACCTTTAAGAATAGAAATAGGTAAAAAAGATATTGAAAAAAAAGAAATAACAATTTTTATAAGACATAATTTTAAAAAAATAGTTTTATCCATAGAAAAAATAGACCAAAAAATTAAAGAATTATTACTAAAAATTAATAATGAAATGTTTCAAAAAGCACTTAATAATCTAGAAAAAAAAATATATGAAGCAAAAACATATAAAGAATTTAAAACAATACTTAATCAAAAAAAAGGTTATATTAAAATGAATGTTTATAAAGATGAAGCCGAAAAAATAATTAAAATGGAAACAGGTGCTACTGCTAGAATTATTATTTCTGAAAAAGTAGTTGATCAAATTTGTCCTATAACTCAAAAAAAAGCTAATCAAACTATTTTATTTGCAAGAGCTTATTAAATATAATTGAAAATAATTTTGACTTTTTTTTTATTATATGTTAGAATTATCATAGTTTATTTTTATTAAAAAAAAGAGGTTATAAAAAAAAAGTGAACCCAGTCGCCATTATATTAATTATTTCATTTTTAATATTACTTAATGCTTTTTTCGCTTCTATCGAAATAGCTTTAGTTTCTTTAAGTGAAAATCGAATTAATCTAGAAATTAAAAAAGGAGTAACTAAAGCTTTAAAAATAAAAAAAATAAAAGAAAAACCAACTATTTTTTTATCAGTTATTCAAGTAGTTATCCATATTATTACTTTCTTTCAAGGTTCTATTTTAAAAGATAATATTGCTCCATGGAAATTATGGCAACAATACTTAATACAATTAATTGTCATTTTCTTATCAATTATATTTGGAGAAATTCTTCCTAAAAGAATTTCTCTTATTTCACCTTTAAAAACTGTTTACTTATTATCAGATTTGTTTTACTTAATAAGTTTTTTAATTAAACCAATTGTAATCTTTTTAAATACAATTAGTAACATTTTTTTATTTATATTAGGCGTAGATCAGAATAAAAAAAATGATGTATTTGCTGAAGAAGAATTAAGATTTTTACTTAATTCTTCATATCATAAAGGTATCATAAATAGAATAGAAAATAACATGATACAAAATATCTTTGATTTTGATGGAACTGTTGTTTCAGAGATTATGCGTCATAGAAAAGAAATAGTAGCTATTAAATCTAACATAACACAACAAGAATTAATTAATTTTATTTTTAAAGAAAAATATACTAGATTTCCAGTATACGAAGATAATATAGATAAAATAATAGGTATTGTACATGTTAAAGATATATTCAAAAATTTGTTAAAAAAAATTAATGAAGATAACAAAAAAAATAATACAAAAAATAATAATAATCAAAAAATTAATATTTTAGAAAATAATAATGTAGTTTTAAATAAAGAGTTTGATATTAAAACTTTCATAAGAAAAGCTTATTATGTTTTAGAATTTAAAAACATAAGTGAATTATTTAAAGAAATGCAATTAAAACAAATTCATATTGCTATTGTTATTGATGAATATGGTGGTACTTCTGGTATAGTAACTATAGAAGACGTAATTGAAGAAATTTTAGGCGATATAAAAGATGAATATGACAACAAACAAAATGTTGATATTTCAAAAATTTCAGATGAAGAATATATAGCTAAAGGTACAGCTCATTTATATGAAATCGAAGAAAATATAAAAACCAATTTGCCTACAGATGATTATGACACTTTGAGTGGTTTTATGTTAGGACAATTAAAAAGAATACCTGAAAGTAATGAAAAAATTAAAATTGTATATAAAAATTGGCAATTTGATGGATTAACACATAATGGACTTGTTATTACCAAAGTTAAAATTACTAAAATAAAAAATAATGATATTTTAACATTAGCAAAAGTAAAAAAATAAAATTAAAAAAATATTATCTAATAAAATTAAATATCTTTATCTTTATAAAAAAAAAGAAGTTCAATAATTTGTTAAAAAATTAAAAAGAACTTCTTTTTTTTATTTATTTTATTTTAAATAAAATAAATTTAAAAATCATATTTATTATTTTAATAATTTAAATTTTAATAATTTAAAATTATATTTTTAAAAAATATTTAGAAAGTATAAAAAAAATAATACCCAAATCATGGATTTTTCAATTTATAAAATAAATATAGATTTTTTAGAAAAAAAAATAAAAACAAATTTTAAAAAAGGTTTAACTACAAAACAAGCAAAACAAAATTTTTTAAAATATGGAATAAATAAAATCAAAAATAAAAATCAAACATCTTTATTTAAATTATTTTTAAAACAATTTAATGATTTTTTTGTTTATATTTTATTCACTTCATCAATTTTTACTCTATCAATAGGTTTAATAAATAATGATAGAAAAGAAATATTCGAAAGTATTTTAATTTTTATCATTATTTTTAGTAATGCTATTTTAGGTTTTTGGTACGAAATCAAAAAAGAAAAATCTTTAAAAATAATAAAAAAAAAAACTAGGCTTTATGCCAAAGTTTTGAGAGATAATAAATTAAAATTAATTCCAAGAGAAACAATAGTTCCAGGTGATATAATTTTTATAGAACAAGGAGACATTGTTCCAGCTGATTTAAGAATAATTGAGAGTAACAATTTAAAAATAAACGAGTCTATTTTAACAGGAGAAAATTTAATTGTAGAAAAAAATCATAAAGATTTGGATAAACAAAAAAAAATAGATTTATTACAAATTCCAAATGCAGCTTTTATGGACACTAATGTTATTAGTGGATACGCTAAAACTGTAGTGATTAAAATAGGATCAAAAACACAAATAGGTAAAATAGCAAAATTGATTTGTGAAACTAAAAAAACAAAAACACCCTTAGAAAAAAATATTAATGAATTAACAAGAATAATAAGCTTAATCATTTTTTTTCTTATAATTATTAACTTTTCTTTAAACTTATTAAAACATAAATTACATTATGGAAAAATAGACTTTGTTTTGATAAAAAAAATGTTATCTTCTTCTATTATTTTAGCCGTAGCAGTAATTCCAGAAGGATTATTATCAATTATTACTATAATATTAACTTTAGGAATTAAAAAAATAGCTGAAAAAAAAACAATTATAAAAAATTTAAAAGCATTAGAAACACTAGGTTCTGTAAATATTATTTGTACTGATAAAACAGGTACTTTAACTAAAAACAAAATGAAAATAAAAAAAATATATTTATATAATAAAATAATGGAAATCGAAAAATATCCTTCTTCAACTTTAAAAAATATTCCAGAATTAGTCAAATTAATCAATTACGGAGTATTATCTAATAATGAATATATAAAAAACGAAAAAAAAAATAAAAAAATAATAGATCCGGTAGATAAATCTTTTATCGAATTCATTAAATCATATAACATTGATTTAGATATAATTAAAAAGAATAATATCAAATTAAAAGAATTTCCTTTCGATAATGAAAACAAAATAACTATTACTATTTATAAACAAACAAATACATTTTTATTAGTAATGAAAGGAGCTTGTGAGATTTTATTAAAATTATCTAATTATATAGAAGATGAAAAAAATATTTTTTTCAAAAACAGTTCAAATCATAAAACAATAGAAAATAATTTCAATATTTTATCACAAGAAGGATACAAAGTTTTAAGTATTGCTTACGCAAAATTAAAAAAATTAAATTTTAATTTTCAACAAAATATATCTATAAACGAAATATTAAAATTTATAGATAAAAATATTGTTTTTCTAGGAGCAGTAGCTATTGAAGATCCTATAAAAAAAGGAATTAAAACAACAATTAAAAATTTTCAAAAAGCTTTTATCACTCCTATTATGATTACTGGAGATCATTTAAATACTGCTAAAACTATAGGTTTAAAAACGGGTATTTTACAATCTTCAAAAGATTTAACAATAACAGGTTCAGAATTAGAAGAATTGAAAGAAATAGAATTGATGAAAAAAATAAAAAAAATTAAAATTTATGCCAGAGTAAATCCAGAAAATAAATTAAAAATAATTCAATCATATAAAAAATTAGGTTATGTAGTTGCTATGATAGGTGATGGTATTAACGATGCTCCTAGTATAAAAGCATCTGATGTTGGTATTGCTATGGGTATGACAGGAACAGAAATAACAAAAAAAACAGCAGATATTATTTTAGTAGATGACAATTTTGTTACTTTAAAAAAAGCAATTTTAGAAGGAAGAAATATATTTAATAATATTAAAAAAAGCATAATTTTTTTACTTAGTTGTAATATAGGAGAAATTTTTGTTATACTTTTAAATACTTTTATAGGACAATTATTTTTTTCTTTTAATTTTGATATATTAAATTCGCTTCAAATATTATGGATTAATCTAGTTACTGATTCATTAGTAGCAATAGCGCTAGGTTTTGAACCTAAAGAATCAAATTTAATGAAAAAAAAACCAAGACAAATAAAAAATTCTTTATTAAACAAAATTTTAATTTGGAAAATTATATCAGAAGGAATATTAATAGGTAGTTTAACTTTTTTAGCATCTTTTATTGGTTATAAAAAATATAACAATAGCGTGCAACATGCACAAACTTTCGCTTTTATGGTTTTATGTTTTGCACAATTAGTACATGCATTTAATTTAAGAAATATAGAAAAATCAATTTTTAAATTAAAAAAAAATAATAAGTATTTAAGAGTTTTTTTTATCATAAGTGTTTTTTTACAAATATTTATTTTTTTTATTCCTTTTTTAAAAAAATATTTTCAATTATCTACATTATTTTTGACAGATATAATAATTATTATAATTTTATCGATAATTCCTTTATTAATTGTAGAAGTATTTAAATTTTATTTTAAAAAAAATATTAAATAACAAATTAAATTTTAATTATTCATTGTAATTAAATGAATTATTTCAAAAAAATTTTTATAAAAAAATTTAAAATTATTTAAATCATTTTTTTTAAAAAATTTTTTTTAAACGTTTAAAAAGAGGAGGACCTAAAAATAATTCCTTGTTTTGTTGTGTAACACCAAATTCTTTTAAGCTATCGAAAGTAGTGTCCTCTGCTTTAATTTGTTCTAAAATTTTTTTTGAAGTTTCTGGTAAAAAAGGCTGTAATAATACTCCAATAAAACGTAGTGTTTCTACTAAATTAAAAAGAAAAAAATCTAATTTTTCATTCAAAGATGGATTTTTAAATAATTTCCAAGGCTCAGTTTGATCAATATATTTATTACACAAACGAGCTAATCCGATAATTTTTTCTAAAGCATCAGATGTTTTATATAATTTCATATAATGACATACTAATTTGAAAGTTTTTAAAGAATTCAAAGATAAATCATTTTTTTTATCTTTTTTAACAAAATTAAAATTCAAAACTTTTTTAAATTGATTATTTCTGTAATTAGATATCATACCAAGAACACGACTTAAAAGATTACCTATTGTATTGACTAAATCAGAATTATATCTTTCTAATAAAAGATCATAAGTAATAATACCATCAGAAACATAGGGAATTTCATGTAAAACAAAATATCTAATAGCATCAACAGAAAAAAAATTCAATAAATCTTTTACATAAAGAACGTTATTAGTAGATTTCGACATTTTTTTATTATTAAATAAAATCCAAGGATGAATTAAAAATTGTTTTGGTAGAGGCAAATCTAAAGCCATTAACAAAATAGGCCAATATATTAGATGAAAACGACTAATATCTTTACCTATAACATGTAGATCACAAGGCCAATAATAATTAAATTTTTTATTTCTTAAAACAAAGTTTTTAAAATAACAACAATTAAAACCAGTAATATAATTACTAAGAGCATCTATCCAAACGTAAACTATATGTTTAGGATCGAATATTAAATTTATTCCCCATTTAAAAGAAGTTCTAGTAATAGATAAATCAGATAAAGGTTCTTTTAATAAGTTTAAAATTTCTTGTTTTCTTTGTCTAGGCAAAATTAAATTATTACTTTGTTCCAAATAATTCAATAATTTGGATTGATATTTGGATAATTTAAAAAAATAAACTTCTTCCGAAAACCAAATAGGAACTTCACCATTAAGTGTTTTTCCATTAATCAAATCCTTTTCTGATATAAAACTTTCTTCAGAAACAGAATACCAACCTTCATATTTTCCTAAATAAATATCTTTATTTTGGATTAATTTTTGAAATATATTCTGAACATGTTGTTTATGAATAGGATTCGTTGTTCTAATAAAATAATCATATTTTATATTCATTAAATTATAAATTTCTTTTATTTTATCGCTAATATTATCAACATAATCCTGATTTTTTAATCCTTCTTTTTTAGCTTTTTGTTCTATTTTTTGTCCATGTTCATCTGTTCCTGTTTGAAAATAAACATTATAACCTTCTAATTTTTTAAAACGAGATATAGAATCAGCTAAAATTATTTCATAAATATTACCAATATGAGGAATAGAAGAAGCATAAACAATAGAAGTAGAAATATAAAATTTTTTTTTTTTATCTAACATATTTTAAAATTTAAACCTCAAAACTTTTCTTTAATAGATTTTTTTAAAATTTTATATCTTCGATAAATTTCTCTTTTTGTTATTTTTCTTTCTTTAGCTACCTTACTAAAAGATTCTTTTTGGCTAAAACCTCTTTTAAGAAAAAACATAATATGATCATCTAAACTTAAATTTGAATATAAATTCGTCTTATTGTAAAAATTTTCTACTAACAAAACATATTCTCCTTTTAAAGATAATTTTTCTTTTAAAACAGAATCTATATCTCCACTAATAATAGTTTCAAATTTTTTTGTTAATTCACGAGATAAAGAAATATTACTAGAAGGAAAATTTTTTTTAATTAAAACTAAAGTTTTATTTATTCTTAAAGCTGATTCATAAAAAATAATAGTTCCTTGAAATAAAATATAATTTAAAAATAATTTTTCTTGATTTTTTTTATCTCGAGGAAAAAAACCTAAAAATATAAAAGGCAATCTTAAAGAAGAAACAGTAAAAGCAGTCAAAAAAGCTGAAGGACCAGGAATTGAAGTAACATAAAAACCTTTTTGTTTAATTTCTTTTACCAAAAAAAATCCTGGATCATTTATTAAAGGAGTTCCAGCATCGCTAATTAAAGCTAAATTTTTATTAGATTCTAACAAAAACAAAATTTTGTTTAAATTTTTTTTTTCGTTATATTTGTATAAAGAAATTAATTTGTTTTTAAAATTATAATAATTAAAAATTTTTCGAGATTGTCTTGTATCTTCTGCTAAAATATAATCTACTTTTTTTAATATTTCTAATGCTCTAAAACTTAAATCAGACATATTACCAATAGGAGTAGATACTAAATATAAAATAGGTTTTTTAATAGTAAAAGTTTTTTGGACTATAATCATAAAAAAATAATTTTTTTATCTTTCTTCTTTTTTTGTTAAAATATTTTTTTTTGTTGTTCATCTATTTTTATTAATAAATTTAAAAAACAAATTGAATTATCTAAAAAATAACTTTTTTTTTCTATTTTGATAAAAATATTAAGAAAAACAATAATTTCTTTTAAAGATATTTTTGATAAAGAAAAATTATTTATTATATCTAAATAAAAAATAGTACTTAATTTTAATTTATTATAATATAAATCTAAAAAAAATATCGTTAAAATGAATAAAAAATCATGAATAAAGTTATTTTCTTGTAACAATTGATAAGCATCTAAAAATAAATTTGTAAAAGAAATATTCTGATTAAAATTATTAATAAATTTCAAAAAAAATTTTTCAAAATATACATAATAATTTCTGTTTTTAATTTCATTATTTTTTTCTATTATTCTAAATTTATTTAATAATAAAATTAAAATATCTTTTATTTTTTTTTTATTTGATAATAAACCAAAATTTGTTTTTAATTTTTTATTTTCTAAACATAAAAAATCCAAATAAAAAAACTGCGCTCTTGAAACTATAGTAGATAAAACAAGATTATGATTATTAGTTAGCAAAATTCCTAAAATATCATTATTAATAGGATTTTCTAAAAAATGTAATAAACTATTAGCAGCTTCATAAGAAAGATCTTCTATTTTATTAATAACATAAACTTTTTTTGATTGTATTAAAGAAGTTTGATTAAAATATTGTTTCATTTCCAAAATTTGTTCTTTTTTAATAAATAAACTTTGATTAGAACTTAAATAATAAAAATTGGGATAAGAAAAATTTTGAATTAAATACTTTAAATTAGGCGAATTATAGTCATCTTTTAAAAATTCATAAGATAAATCAAATACAAAAGAAAGTTTGTCTGTTTCACTTTTATTACTTTCAAATAAATAAAGATGATTTAATTTTTTATTTCTAATAATATCTTTAAATTTTTCTAATATTCTTATTTTATTCATGCTTTATTTTAAAAATTTTCTTATTTTAGAATCAATATTTTTTTTAATTATGTTTAAAGGTTGATTAGCGTTAATTATACAAATTCTTTCAGGATAATTTTGGCATATTTTTAAATAACCTTCTCTTACTTTTTGGTGAAAATATATATTATGCAAATCAAAATATTCTATTTTTTCTTTTCTTTTATCTTTTAATCTTTTTAAACCTATTTCAGGATCTAAATCTAAATAAAATGTAATGTCAGGATAATATGATAAAGCGAATTTATTAATTTCTTTTATAAATGTTTCTCCTAATCCTCTAGCATACCCCTGATATGCAAAAGAAGAATCTATATAACGATCACAAATAATAATTTTTTTCTCTTTTAATGCTGGTATTATAACTTTTTTTAAATGTTCTATTCTATCAGCAGCATATAATAAAGCTTCGGTTTGATATTCTATATGATTATTAAATTGGAGGAGTATTTGTTTCAATAAAACATTAAAATCTTTCAATTCTTTTTCATTACCTCCAGGTTCTTTGGTCAAAATAACCGAATATTTACTTAAAATCTTGTTAAATAAATAATTTGCTAAAGTAGTTTTTCCGGAACCTTCGCATCCTTCAAAAGAAATAAGCATATTTTATATCATCCTTTTTTCAATATTATATTAATCAAAAATTAATAAAAAATTTTTTTTAAATAAAGACCATTAGGAGGTGCTACAAAAGGTAATTTTTGTGAATTTTTTAAATTTAACATGTTTTGTAAATCTATTATTGTCTTTTTTTTTTGAGATATTTTAATTAAAAAACCAACTAAAAATAAAATCATTTGTTTTAAAAAACTTTTTCCATGAAAAAACAAACAATATTTTGTTTTTGTTTCTATAGTGAAAACCTTAAAAATAAATCGAATTGTGCTTTTATTTTTATCTTTATTACTAGTGAACAAAACAAAATCATTTTCACCTTCTAATAAAGTAATAGCTTTATTGATAAGATCAAAATCTAAATTTTCAAAATAAACGTAAAAACGACAATTAAAAATATCTAATTTTTTTTTAGAAAAAATATATTTATAAATTTTAGATTTAGCGCTATGTCGAGCATGAAAAGAATTATCCACAATTTTTATATCAATTATTTTTATGTCCATTGGTAAAATATTGTTTAAAGATTTTTTTAAAATATAAGGTTTAATAAAAAATTCAGTTTTAAAATTAACTACTTGTCCTAATGCATGTACTCCTTTATCGGTGCGACTAGATGCAAAAGTTAAAATTTTCTTTTTAGTTAGTTTGGATAAAGAATTTTCTAAAACAGATTGAATAGTATTTAAAAAAGGTTGTTTTTGATAACCATAATAGTTAGTGCCATCATAACTCAAAATTATTTTATAATTCCACAAAATAAAAAGTAAACTCCTTTTATATAAGATTGTACCAATTGCTTGATTTTACATAAAATATAAAATTATATTTGACAAAAACTAATAAAAAAAACTATAAACAAAAAAAAACATAACTATACATAATGATATAAAATCTTTTTTAATAATTTTATAATTAGACAATTTAGTACGATTATTACCTATGACAAAACCTCTTGTTTCCATAGCATTAGCTAAAACAAAAGATTTTTGAAAAATTAAAACAAAAATAGGAACCAACAAAGAAATTAAAAAATAAATTTTTTTAAAAATATTCTGGGTATATAAATTTAAACCTCTTGAAATTTGAGCTTTAATAATTTTTTGTATTTCAATCAACAAAAAAGGAATAGACATAAAAATCAGAGAAATCATAATACAAAAAACTTCAGTAGGAATACCAATTTTTTTCAAAGGCTTCAAAATAATTTCTAATCCATCATTAATTTCCATAAAAGAAGTAGTTTCGCTAATTAAAATGTTAAGTATTAATATAAACGAAATACGAATCAAAATTAAAAATATATAAAATAAATCTTTTATTTTAAAAAATAAAACCTGTATATATTTAGTTTGGAAATTAATTTTAAAAAAAATAAAAGGTAATAATAAAAATACTACTAAATTAGTTATCAAATAAATTTTTTTATGAATACTTTTTTTAACAAAAAACAAAAAAAATAAAAACAAAATAAAAAACCAAATAAAAGTATTTTCAAAAATATAAATAGAACAATATTTTTCAGATGGTTTTTCAAAAGAAAGATAAATAAAAAAACTAAATAAAATAAAAAATTTAAAATTTAACAAGTTTTCTATTAATTTTAAAAAAGAAAAATTAATAGACCAAAGTAATCCAAAAAGACTTAAAGTAACAAAAAAAAAGGGTAAAAATGACAAAAAAATATTTAATTTGCTATTTGCTTTAAAAAAACAATCTATATTTAAAGTAAAAATAATTTTAAAAAATAAAATAGTTAAAATTATCTTTAAAGCTGGATTAAGAGAGAATAAAAAAGAATTTTTTTTAAAATTATTATAATTTATAATATTAGACATATTCAATTTAATAAAAATTTTATCCTTTATTTTGTTAAAAATTCTACCAAATATTCCAATAATTGTTCAAAATTATATTTTGGTTTGAAGTCTATACCTATTTTTTGACTTAAAATTTTTAAAATTTTAAAACATTGTGGTTCATTATAAAAAAAAGATTTTAATTTTGATATTTTATTAAAAAAAATTTCTTTAGAATTATCAAAAATAATTTTTCCTTTTTCTAAAAAAATAATCCTTTTCGCATATTGAGCAACTAAATCTATATCATGAGTAATCAAGATAATAGTTGTTTTATCATTTTCATTTTTTTTTTTTAAAATATCCATAATTTCTTTTTGACTATTATGATCTAATCCTCTTGTAGGTTCGTCTAAAATTAAAATAGACGGTTCCATAGCTAAAATTCCAGCAATAGCTACTTTTCTTTTTTGACCACCTGATAGTTTAAAAGGAGAAATATCAAATAAATCTTTGCTTATACCTACTTTTTTTAAAGATTTTATAGCTATTTTTTCAGCTTCCAAATTACTTTTGTTAAAATTTTTAGGAGCAAACATTACATCTTTCAATACATTTGTTTCGAATAATTGATATTCAGGAAATTGAAATACTAAACCTACTTTTTTTTTAACAAAAAATAATTGTTTATTAGAAGTTTTATAATTAATTTTATAATTAAAAATATCTATATATCCTTCTGATGGCAATAATAAACTATTCATTAATTGAGCTAAAGTAGATTTTCCTGAACCTATTTTACCAATTAAAGCTATAAATTCATTTTCAGATTCAATTTTTAAATTAATATCTTTTAAAACATAATTTTTTTCATGCTTATTATAATAAAAATTTACATTTGTAAACTGTATTCCCATAAAATATCCTTAATTTGATTTAAATAATTTGGGTTTATTTTTTGTAAATATTTTTTTTTGCAGAATTCTCTATATAATTGTAAGGATAAAGGTAAACTTAAAAAAAATTTATTCAAAAAAAAATCATCTTTCAATAAATTGGAAGTTTTATCATATTTCCATATGATACCATTATTTAAAACAATAATTTCATCACTTTTTAAAGCTAAGGAAAAATCATGTGTTATAGTAATAATAATTTTTTTTGTTTTGCTTATTTTTCTAATAATATTATTAATTTCTTGAGCTCCTTGTGGATCTAAAAAAGAAGTCGGTTCATCAAAAATAATGATTTGTGGTTCCATAGCTAAAACAGAAGCAATTGCTACTTTTTGTTTTTGACCTCCTGATAATTCTTGAGGTTTTTTATCTAATAATTTTTGAATACCTAAAATAGAAGAATATTTATTAATTAATTCAATAATTTTATTTCTTGATAATTTTTTATTTTCTAAACCAAAAGCTATATCGCTTTTAACATCAAAACCAACAAATTGATAATCAGGATTTTGAAAAACAATACCCATAATAGAACGTAAATCATTTAATGTATTTTCATTCAATTCTGTATTATTTATTAAAACTCTACCTTCATAAGAATGAAATAAACCGATTAAAATTTGAGCTAAAGTAGATTTACCTGAACCGTTATTTCCTATGATAGAAATCCATTTATTATTATAAATTTTAAAATTTAAATTTTTTAAAACTTTTTTATTATTATAACTAAAACTTAAATTTTGAACTTCTATCATTTTTTTAAATTACCTAATTTTCTTAAAAATATAAAACAAATATCTTGTTTTTATATCAAAATTATACTAAAGAAATAAAAGCCATAGGAGCAGAATCTCCTTTACGATATTCGCTTTTAATAATTCTTGTATAACCACTATTTCGATCTAAATATCTTTTTGATATATCTTGAAACAATTTTTGTAAAATATTTTTTTGAATTTTATTATTTATATTTTGATTAAAAAATAAAAGCAAAGCTTTTCTTTTTGAAGCTAAATCATTTTTTTTTCCTAAATTTACAACTTTATCAAATATTCTTTTTAATTCTTTAGCTTTAGATTCGGTAGTATAAATACGTTCATGAATAATTAAACTAGCTACTAAACTCTTCATTAAAGTTTTTTTTTGAGAAGTATTTCTTCTTAATCTACTATACATTTTATCTCCTTTATTTTTCTTATTAGAATATAATAACAAGAAAATTTATAAATAATTTAATAAAAAAAAATAAAAATATAATTTTTATTGATCACTCATCATCATCTTTTTTAAAACAAACTTTAAATTCTTTCATTTTATTTTTTAATTCTTCAAAAGATTTTTTTCCTAAACTATGTAATTTAGCAATATCTTTTTCTGTATAACTAACTAAATCTCTTACAGTATCAATTCCAGATTTTTTTAAACTATTAAATAATCTTGCTGATACTTCTAATTGAACAATTTTAAAATCTAAAATATGATTATGATTTTCCACTTTAGGTTCATAAATAAAATCTATTTTTTTAGCTTTTTCTGATAAATCAGCTAAAGATAAAAAATAATCAGATAAAATTTTAGAAGCTGTAGCTAAAGCTTCTTTAGAAGAAATAGACTTATTGGTTTCTATTTCTAACATCAACTCTTCTTTATTATTTAATTTTTGTTCTACATTATAAGTAACTCTTAAAACCGGAGTATATAAAGAATCGATAGCAATAACACCAAATTTATTTTCATTATATAATTTATTTTCTTGTGCACTAACATAACCAATGCCTCTTCTGACAGTAACTTCCATTTTAAAATTAAAATTACTATCAGATACATGTGCAATAATTTGTTCTTTATTAATAATTTTAATACCTTCAATAGGTGTAAAATCTGCTGCTGTTATTGTTCTTTCTCCTTTTAAATTGATCTCCATTTTAGCTTCAAAATCATCATCTTGTGAATCTACATAAATAACAACTTTTTTCAAATTCAAAATAATAGACATAACATCTTCATAAACACCGGGAATAACACTAAATTCATGTTCTACTCCTTGAATATAAACATTAACAATAGATGCTCCTGGCAAAGAAGATAATAAAACTCTCCTCAAAGAATTTCCAATAGTAATACCATAACCTTTTTCTAAACGCTGAATAAAAAATCTTTGATTAAAAACATCATAATTTTCTTCTTCTTGTATCATAAAAGGTTTTATAAATTTTAATTTTCCGATCATTTTGTCTCAAAAACTCCTTTAATAATATTTTTTAACTACGAGGTCTTTTAGGAGGTCTACAACCATTATGAGGAATAGGAGTAACTTCATTAATAGCTGTAATATCTAAACCTGATTCTTGCAAAGCACGAATAGAAGTTTCTCTTCCGGCACCCGCCCCTTTAACAAAAACTTCAATTTGTTTCATTCCTTGTGCTTTAACCAAATCTGATACTTGTTTCGCAACTTGTTGAGCAGCATAAGAAGTAGATTTTCTACTATTCTTAAATCCTAAACAACCAGCACTTTTTGATGCAATAGTATTTCCATCCAAATCTGTAATATTTATAATAGTATTATTAAAAGTTGAATGAATATGAGCAATTCCAGAAATAATATTTTTTTTAATCTTTTTATTACGTTTTGTTTTTTTTTTAGAACTCATAATTTAAATCCTTTTTTTGTTTTTATATTTTTTATATAATGACTTAATATCATTTATTTTTTTGATTTTATCTTTTTAATTTTATCTTTTTTGTTAGATAAAGAAATATTTTTACGATTTTTCTTAGCTGTTTTAGCATTATTCCTAGTTTTTTGTCCTCTAACTGGTAATCCTTTACGATGATGAATACCTCTATCACAACCTATATCCATCAATCTTCTAATATTCATAGCAACTTCTCTTCTTAAAGAACCTTCAACATTAATTTTACTAATTTCTCCTCTAATTTGTGTAAGTTGTTCTTGTGTTAAATTTTGAACTTTAATATCTTCATTAATGTTTAATTCATTTAAAATTTTTTTTGCTGTTTTTTTACCAATACCATAAATGTAAGTTAAAGAAATAATTACTCTTTTATCACGAGGAATATCTATACCCGCTATCCTTGCCATATTTTTTCAATTTCTCCCATTCAAAAATTTTAACCTTGTCTTTGATTATGACGACGTTTTTTTTTATTTATAATATAAATTCTTTTTTTTCGACGAACAATAATGTCATCTGCACTACGTTTTTTAACAGAAGCTCTTACTTTCATTCTATATATTCTCCTTCAATTCTATATAAATAAATATATAAATCAAGTTTTATTAAATTTTATTTTCTTGTGTTAAATAACGATAAATAATACGTTTTTTAGAATCAACTTGAACCTTATCATACTTTAAAATACGAATTTTATTTGAATATAATTTACCAGAAATATAACCTTCAATAATTTTTTCACTAGGTAACAATTTTAATTTAAATTTAGCATTTGGTAATATTTCCATAACTATAGCATCACAAGTGTTGATTTTTTTTGTATTTTTTGTATTCAAATTTTATCACCTACTCTTTTATATATTAAAATTTTTCATGTCAAAATTTCATATCCTTTATCAGTAACTAAAACTGTATGTTCAAAATGAGCACTTAAACTAGAATCAATAGTAGAAGCAGACCAACCATCAGATAAAATTTTAATTTCCTTACTTCCTAAAGTAAACATAGGTTCAATACAAAAAGTCATTCCTTTTTCTAAAACATAATCTTTATCTTTTAGACAATTTTCTTTAGTAAAATCAAAATTAAAAATATTGGGAGCTTCATGTAAACTAGAACCTATACCGTGTCCAGAAAAAACTTCTACAATTCCATAATTATTGATTTTACCTATTTTTTCAATAGCAAGAGAAATATCAGAAATATAATTTCCTGGTTTAACTTTTTTTATACCTTCGTATAATGCTTTAAGAGTGTTTTTAATTAATTTTTTATTATTAGTAGAAGTGTCTCCTAAATAATAAGTCCAAGCAGAATCTACATAATAATCTTGAAATTTAATACCTATATCCAAAGTTACAATATCTCCTAATTTTAAAATCCTTTGTTTAGAAGGAACACCATGGACTATAATTTCATTTACAGAAATACAAGTATAACCAGAAAAATTTTTATAACCTTTAAAAGCTGAAACAACATTATATTTTTTCATTAAACTATTTGCAATTATATCTAATTCTAAAGTAGATAAATTTGGTTTTAAATAAGTTGATAATTCTTCTCTTATGATAGATAAAATCTTACCTGCTTCCCTCATTATAACTATTTCTTGATTTGTTTTTTTAAAAATCATTTTAAATATAATCCTTTAATATTATTAAAATAACTTATTATAAAAATTTTTAACATTTGTTTTAGTCATGATATTTTCTACATATTCTATAGAAACACCTACAATAATAATAAAACTGGTTCCGCTAAATCTAATATATTGTTGTATATTAAAAAAATATCCTATTAAATCCGGTAAAGCTGCCAATATAGTTAAAAAAACAGTTCCAATAATAGAAATTTTTAATAATTCACCAGTAATTTTATAAACAGTTTGTTTTCCAGGTTTTATATTCTCTAAAAAAGCATCTTTTTTAGATAAATGCTCTGCGACATCATTAGGATTAATAGTTATAAAAACAGAAAAAAAAGAGAAAAAAATAATTAATAATAAATAAATATAAAAACCTATTCCTAAATAATTAAAACGTGATTCAAAAAAAATTTTTTCAATTTTTTTAAAAAAACTATTTTCCTTCGTAAAAACACTAATAGTAGGTATAATACTAATAATAGTATTAGCTAAAATAATAGGTAAAACACCAGCTGTATTTATTTTTAAAGGGATATTTTGTTCAATATCTTGAATATTTTTTTTATAGGCATATTTGATAGGTATTTTTAAATATGCAGAGCATAAAATCACTGTTAAAATAAGTAGAAATAAAAACAAAAAACAAATAAGTATTTTTAAATATATAGATAAAAACTTGTTATTTACATATAATAAATTTTTAAAAGTATTAAACAATTCTTTACTAATACCAATAACTATCAAAAGAGAAATACCATTACCTATTCCTTTAGAAGTAACAAGATCAGCTAACCATATACAAATAAAAACTCCTACTATAAGAAAAAAAATAATTTTTAAACAAACAATCTTATTTTCTTTAAAATTAATAATACCTGTTCTTAAAATTAATGATAAACCCTGACCTATAGCAAAAATAATAGTTAAACATCTGGTTATTAAACTAATTTTTTTTTTGCCTCTTTCTCCTTGTTCATTTAATTCTTTTAAAAAAGGTAAAAATTTAACAGCAAATTGCATAATTATAGACGATGTTATATAAGGAATTATACCTAAAGAAAGTAAACATAAAGAACGAGAATTTTCTCCTAAAATATTCATATTAAACATATCAACAAAACTTTTTGACATTTTTTCTTTAAAAATTAATAAAAAGTATTGATCTTTAGTTAGAACAGGAATATAAATTCTAGTACCTATTATATATATAAAAACAACAATTAAAGTTAAAAAAATTTTTTTAATTATTTTTTTTCTATTAAAAAAAAAATTTATTATTTTACTCATATCAAAAATATCCTACTATTTCTGTACTTCCTCCATTTTTCTCAATCAATTTTTTTGCTTTTGAAGAAAATTTAGAAGCTTGTACAATTAATTTTTTAGTAAAAATACCTTTAGCTAAAATTTTAATCAAAAATGATTTTTTTTTAATAATTTTTTTTTTTAATAATAATTCTTTTGTAACAATAGTATCATTATCAAACATTTCTAGTTTATTTATATTTACAATAGAATATTTTTTCTTATTTAAGTTAAAAAAACCTCTTTTAGGTATTCTTTGAAAAAAAGGCGTTTGCCCACCTTCAAAACCTAATCTTGTTTTTCCTCCTGAACGAGCTAATTGTCCTTTATGACCCTTTCCAGCAGTTTTACCATGACCACTCCCTGGTCCTCTTCCTAAACGTTTAGTTTTTTTACGAGAACCTCTTACTGGTTTTAATAAATGTAACAACATATTTGATCAATTCTCCTTAGTAACAACTATTTTTCTGATTGAAACTAAATGACTAATTTTTTTTAAAATTCCTCGAATAACATCATTATCATCTTGGATTATTTTTTGATTTATTTTTTTTAAACCTAAAGTATAAATATTTTTAATTTGATTTTGATTTCTACCGATTAAACTTTTTTTTAAAGTAATTTCTAACTTATTCATTTAATAATTATTCCTTTTTAATTCTAGAATTAAAAGAAATTTCTCTAATTCTTTCTATATCCTTAGGAGTTTTTAAACTTTTAAGACCTTGCATTATTGCTCTAATAACATTAATAGAAGTACGAGAACCAAAAGATTTAGTTAAAATATCTTTTACTCCTACTAACTCTAAAACTGTTCTAGCTGCTTTTCCTCCAGCAATAATACCAGTGCCTTTATAAGCTGGTTTTAATAAAGTTTTAGAAGCGCCAAATTTACCAATAACTTCATGTGGAATAGTAGAACCAGAAAGAGAAATTTGTACTAATTTTTTTTTAGCTCTCTCTAGAGCTTTTCTAATAGCATCCAAAATTTCTTGAGCTTTTCCTGTAGCAAAACCTACTTTTCCTTTTTTATCGCCTACAACAACTAAAGCAGAAAAACGAAAACGGCGCCCGCCCTTAACTACTTTAGTAATTCTATTTATTTGTATTACTTTTTCTTCAAATATGTTTTTCTTAATATTATAGTTTGATTGATTTTTTTTATTAATATTCAAAATTTCAGCCCTTCTTTCCTAACAACATCAGCTAAAGCTTTTATACGACCATGAAATAAATATCCACCTCGATCAAAAACTATATTAGTAATACCTTTTTGTAAAGCTTTTTTAGCTATAATTTTTCCTATATCAGTAGCTACTTTAATATTGACAATATTTGCATTTATTTCTTTGCTATGAGCACTACATAAAGTAACTTGATTTTGATCATCAATAATTTGAACATAAAAATATCTATTCGAATAAAAAACACTTAAACGAGGTTTTTCTTTAGTCCCAATTACCTTTTTTCTTAAACGAATATGACGTTTTTTTCTTAAAACAAAAGATGATTTCTTATTTATCATAATTTGTAATTAACCAATATCCTTTCTAATTTCTATTTTTTGTTACTCTTACCTGATTTTCGATGAATATATTGTCCTACTAAACGAATACCTTTTCCTTTATAAGGTTCTGGTTTTTTTAATTTTAATATTTTAGCTGAAAATTCACCTACCATCTGTTTATCAAATCCTTTAACAATAATTTCCTTGTTTTTAATAATTTCTACCTGTATATCTTTCATAATAGGTAAATAAACTTTATGAGAAAACCCCAAATTAAACACAAGATTAGATGATTCTTTGTTTACGTCAAATCCTATACCAACGATTTCAATTTTTTTAATAAACATATTTTTTAAACCTAAAATCATATTCGCTAATAAGGCTCTAGTAGTACCATGAATTTTTTTCATAAAAAAATCATTGTTAGGTCTAGAAATAGTAATTAAATTTTCTTTTACACTAATATTCAATAAAGGATTAAAATGATATTTTAAAATATTATCTGATGATCTTACTTTTATTAAATTTTTATCTTCAATATCTACTTTTATTCCTTCTGGGATTATAATTATCTTTCTTCCTATTCTTGACATTTATTTTTTATTATTAACTAATTACCAAATATAAGCTAATAATTGACCTCCAATCCTTTTGGATAAAGCCTCATAATCAGTCAAAACACCTTGAGAAGTTGAAATTATAGCAATTCCTAAACCATTCAATACTCTAGGTATTTTTTTTACTGAAACATATCTTGAAACTCTTTTTAATCCTAAAATACTTCTTTCCTTCAAAGAATTGTATTTTAATTTAATAACAATATCTTTTTTTTTAATAATAAAATCCTTTATGAATCCTTCTCTTTTCATAATTTCTAAAATTTTTAATTTTAACTTAGAATTAGGCACTAAAACTTTTTCATAATTCATTATATTAGCATTACGAATTCTAGTTAATAAATCAGCAATAGGATCTGTTACCATAATTGATTATTCACCTTTCTTTTAATTACCAACTAATCTTTTTAACACCAGGTATTTCACCTTTATTAGCTAAAAAACGAAATTTAATTCTGGACAAACCAAATTTTCTCATATAACCTCTAGATCTTCCATCTATTTGATCTATATTTTTTAAACGTACAGAAGATGATTTAATAGGTAATTTGGATAATCCTATATAATCTTTTCTTTTTTTTAATTCTAATCTTTTTTCCCTAAATTTCATAAATAATTCTCTTTGTTTTAGGTTTTGAACGATTTTAGATTTTTTTGCCATAATTTTCTAACACAAATATTCCTTTCTTTTATACAATATAATTTTTATTTAATTATTTTTTAAAAGGCATACCATAAAATTCTAATAATTTTTTAGCATCATAATCATTTTTTGCTGTAGTAACTATACAAATATCCATTCCTTGTACTTTTTTAACTTTATCTAAATCAATTTCAGGAAAAACAATTTGTTCTTTTATACCAAAACAATAATTTCCTTTTCCATCAAAAGATTTGTTTGATAAACCTCTAAAATCTCGTATCCGAGGAAAAACAACTTTAATTAATTTATTTAAAAAAAATTCTTTTTTGACTCTTCTTAAAGTAACTTTTAATCCAATTGGCATTCCTTCTCTTAATTTAAAGTTAGAAATAGACTTTTTAGCTCTAGTAATAACAGGTCTTTGTCCACATATTAAAGTAAGTTGTTCTGAAAAATCATCCATAACTTTAATATTTGAAATAGATTCACGAATACCCATATTTACTACTATTTTTTCTACTTTAGGCAATTGCATTAAAGATTTAAAATTAAAAATTTCTTTTAAAGTCAAAAAAGAATTTTCACTATTATTTAAAATATTATCTTTTTTCATTTATCCAAAACCTTACTTTGATTCAAAATTATCTAAAACATTTCCTGTTTTTTTACTATAACGTATTTTTTTATTAGATTCTATACGAAAACCAACTCTTGTAGGAATTTTTTTATCAGGATCTATTAAAGCAACATTAGAAATATGAATAGGCACTTCTTGCTTAAGGATACCACCTTTATCTTCCTTATTCAAGGGTTTTTGATGTTTAGTTATAATATTAACACCTTCGACTAAAACTTTTTGTTCTTTAAAAAAAATTTTTAAAACTTTACCAATTTTATTTTTTTTTATACCGTCTTTATCAATAAAAAAACGATCTTTTCCTGCGATAACAGCAACTATATCTCCGACTTTAATATACATTATCATTTCCCCTACTTAATATTTAGTTTTAAACTATGAACACTTTTTCTGCTAGAGAAAGAAACTTAGAAAAATTAATACTTTTTAATTTATTATTTCTTACTACTGGTCCAAAAATTCTTGTACCTTTAGGTGTTAAATCATCTTTAATAAGGATAACAGCATTATCACTAAATTTAATGTAAGAACCATCAATTCCATTAGCTCCTGACTTAGTTCTTAAGATTATAGCTTTTGATTTTTCACCTTTTTTAACTATACCAGAAGGAAAAGCTTTTTTAATAGAAACAATAACAATATCGCCTATATTCGCATAACGTCTCTTACTAGCTCCAGGAATATCGATAACTAGAACTTCTTTCGCTCCACTATTATCAGCTACATTTAAACGACTATTTCTTTGAATCATATTGTACTTCCTTATTTTTAATATTTTTAGATATATCTTTATGCAAAATATTCAATAGTCTAAATCTTTTATTTTTAGATAAAGGTCTTGTTTCTATAAATTCAACTAAATAACCAACTTTTGCTACTTCTGTTTCATCATGGACATAAAATTTACTAGTTTTTTTAATTTTTTTATCATACAAAAAATGTTTTTTATAATAATCTACAGCTACAGTTATTGTCTTGTCCATTTTATCAGAAACAACATAACCTTTTAATATTTTTCTACTATTACGCATATATTTTATTCTCCCTTCTTAATAAATTTTCTTATTTTTCATTTCTTTTTTTTGATTTCATTAAGAACTGTTTTCATTCTGGCTATTGTTTTTTTATACTTACGAATAACTGAAGTATCCTTTAATTTGGATAAATCTAATTTAATTTTTTTATCAAAAAGTTCTTTTTGTATAACAAAAATTTTATCTTCTATTTGTTTTTCTGATAATTTACGAATTTCTTCTATTTTCATGGATTATTCTTGACCTCTTTTTACAATTTTAGTCCTAATAGATAATTTATGAGATGCAAGTCTTAAAGCTTCAATTTCTAATTTATCAGAATTGTTCACATCACTTACTTCAAAAATCACTTTTCCTTTTTTAACAACTGCAACCCATAATTCAGGAGCTCCTTTACCAGAACCCATTCTCACTTCTAAAGGTTTTCTAGTTAAAGATAGATGAGGAAAAATATTTATCCAAACCTTTCCTTCTCTTTTCATATGACGAGTCATAGCTATTCTAGCAGCTTCAATTTGTTTATTAGATATCCAATTACCTGTTTTTGCAATAAGACCATAATTACCGTTAATAATTTTATTTTTACCTTTAGATTTTCCTTCGTAACTTAAACGATGAGGACGACGAAATTTTGTCTTTTTAGGAACTAGCATATTTTTACCTCTTTTTTTAAAATTAAAATCATTCTTTTAAATAACTAAAAAAATTAATTATTAATTAATAACTTCTTTTATTTATTATTATTATTATTTTTAATAGGCAAAATTTCATCATTGAAAATCCAAACTTGTATACCTATAACGCCATAAATAGTTCTTGCTTCATCAAAAGCATAATCAATATCTGCTCTTAATGTATTCAAAGGAACTAATCCTAAAGAAATATTTTCTCTTCTTGCTATTTCTGCTCCTCCTAAACGGCCTGAAACAGAAATTTTAACACCTTTAGCTCCTTTTTTTAGAGCTTTTTGAACAGCCATTTTTTGAGCAACTTTAAAAAAAACTCTATTTTCTAATTGCATAGCGATATTTTGAGCAACTAAAGAAGCATTTTTTTCAAACATTTTTATTTCAAAGACATTTATTTCGATTTTTTTTCTAATCAATTCTTCTATTTTTTTAATTAAATTATTTTTTGTTTTATTTTCGGCTCCTTGAATCAAACCTATTTTAGAAGTATAAATATCGATTTCTATCTGTTCACTATCAGATTTCTTTAAACGTTTTATTTCTATTTTACCAATAATTCCTTTAGGATAAAATTTTTTAATTAAATTTCTGATATTAAAATCTTCCAAAACTAAAATAGGGACTTTTTTATCATCAGAATACCATCTAGATTCCCAATTTCTAATAATACCCAATCTTAATCCATTTGGATTACTTTTTTGACCCATTGTTGATCTCCTTATTTTTATTTTCTACAGAAGAAACGGATATAGTTATATGACTAGTTCTTTTTTTTATTTTATCAGT
This sequence comes from 'Cynodon dactylon' phytoplasma, assembly GCF_009268075.1. Taxonomy (GTDB): domain Bacteria; phylum Bacillota_I; class Bacilli_A; order Acholeplasmatales; family Acholeplasmataceae; genus Phytoplasma; species Phytoplasma cynodontis. The sequence continues at coordinate 61,829 of NZ_VWOH01000001.1, forward strand.
TTTACCTTTTGCTCTCGGAAAAAATCTAGTTAAACGTAAACCTTCGTTAACAAATATTTGATTAATGTATAAATCATCCTCATTAAATTTATAATTGTGAACAGCATTAGCAACAGCACTTTTTAAAAGTTTCAAAACAACAGAAGATGCTGTTTTGCGAGTAAACATTAAAATAGATTGTGCTTCTTTAATTCTTTTTCCTCTGACTAAATCAATTACTAAACGAACTTTTCTAGGAGTAATAGGGATTTTATTTGCAATAGCTTTTATATTCATTTAAAATTACCTTCTTATTATTTTTTTGGTTTTTTCTTATCTTCTTTAGCATGGCCACGAAAATTACGAGTAGAAGAAAATTCAGATAATTTATGACCTACCATATCTTCTGTTATAGAAGAAATAATATAATCTTTTCCGTTATAAACAGCTATTTTATGACCTATAAAATCAGGCAAAATAGTGCTTCTACGAGATCTTGTTTTAATAACTTTTTTTTTTTTACTTTGATTTTGTTTTATTATTTTAGATAATAAATTTTGGTCACAAAACGGTCCTTTTTTTACAGAACGAGACATTTTAATTATACCTCTTTTTTTTATTTATTTATTTTTTTTTACGATTTTTAATAATTAATTGACTATGAACTTTGCCGCTTTTACGTGTTTTAACACCACGAGCTTTTTTACCCCAAGGAGTCATAGGAGATTTTCTTCCGATAGGAGCACGACCTTCACCACCACCATGAGGATGATCATTAGGATTCATGGCAGAACCTCTTACTGTAGGTCGAAAAGATAAATAACGTGTTCTACCTGCTTTTCCGTTTCTGATTAATTTATAAGATTCGTTTCCGACAACTCCTATAGTTGCTTTGCAAACTCCTAAAATTTTTCTAATTTCTCCTGAAGGTAAACCAATAACAACATATTTGTCTTCTTTTTTAATAATCTGAACTGACATTCCCGCACTACGTGCTAATTGGCCACCTCTTCCGGGTTTTAATTCAATATTATGTATAAAAGTACCTACAGGAATATTTTTTAAAGGTAAAGCGTTTCCAACTTTAATATCAACTTTAGAACCAGAACAAATTTTATTTCCTACTTTTAATTCTTTTGGAGCTAAAATATATCTTTTTTCTCCATCTATATAATGAATCAAAGCAATATAACAATTACGATTTGGATCATACTCTATTGAAGCAACTTTTCCAATAATATCATCTTTATTTCTTTTAAAATCAATAATACGATACTTTTGTTTTGCTCCGCCTCCTCTATGTCTTACAGTTATTTTTCCTTGATTATTTCTTCCTCCAGTTTTTTTTTGAAAAACTAAAAGTTTTTTTTCAGGCTTAGAAGTAGTAATTTCATCAAAACTTTGTAAACGCATATTACGATGTCCGTTAGATGTAGGATTATATTTTTTTATAGACATTCAAATAGTAACACCTTTCTTTTTTTAAAAAAAAATTAAATTTTTAATTCTTTTTAATTCTTTTATTATTTCAAAAAAATAAAAATAATTAAAAAAATTTTATTGATCATTGAAAAATATCAATTTTTTGACCTGGAAATAATTTAACCATAGCTTTCTTATAAGAAGAAGTATAACCAATATATTTCCCTTTTCTCTTTAATTTAGGCAAAACATTAATAGTACGAACTTTTTGAACTTTTACTAAAAAAAATTTTTCTATAGCTTTTTTAATTTCTTTTGTATTAGTTTTTTTTTCAACATTAAAACTATATTCATTTTGAAATTCAATTTTTTTATTTGAAGTTTCAGTTATAATAACAGATTTAATCAATTTATAATAATTAGACATCATTTAAAAACCTCTTCAAAATATAAAATAGATTCTTTAGTCATAACAAGATAATTTGTATTCATTATTTGATAAACACTAACATGAGAAACACTTTCTAAAGTTACATTAGACAAATTATTAGTAGAACGTATTAAATTTTCATCTAATTCTTTAACTATAAATAAAATCTTTCCTTTTACATTTATATTATTTAAAAAAATTTGAAATTCTTTTGTTTTAAAACTTTCCATTTTAAAATCATCTATAATAATCAAATTTTTTCTTTTTGTTTGTATGGATAAAGCAGAATAAAAAGCAATCTTCTTTACTTTATCATTAATTTTAAAATCATAATTTCTAGGTTTTGGTCCAAAAACAACTCCACCACCTCTCCATAAAGGTGAACGTATAGAACCGTGACGAGCATTACCAGTTCCTTTTTGTTTCCAAGGTTTTCTACCTCCTCCAGAAACAGAAGACCTATTTTTAGTTGAATGCGTACCTTGACGCATTGCTGCTCTTTGTTTATTTATTACATCATAAAGTACTTGCTGATTAGGTTTTATTCCGAATATTTTTTCTAATAAAACTATTTTAGATAAAATTTTACCTTCTGGATTTAAAACATCATATTGAAGCATTTTGAGACTCCCTTATTTTTTGTTTTATAGCTGATTTAATAACAATAAAACTTTTTTTAGGACCTGGAATATTACCTTTAATTAAAAAAAGTTTATTTTTAACATCTACAGACACAATTTTTAAATTTTGAATAGTAACTTTGGAGTTACCCATTTGTCCAGGAAGTTTTTTGCCTTTTATATTTCCTTTTATAGGACCCATAGAACCTGGTCTTCTATGATATCTAGAACCATGTGTTTCAGGACCTCTTCTCTGATTATGTCTTTTAATACATCCAGAAAAACCCTTCCCCTTGCTAATACCAGTTATATCTACAATATCACCAGATTTAAAAAGATTATCAATTTCTAAATTTTGTCCTTCTTTTAAATTTAATAATTTGTTGTTACAATTATCACAAGAAGAAAAACTAATTTCTTTTATAAAGTATTTTGGAATTGATTTTGTTTTATCAAAATGACCTAAAAGAGGTTTAGTTAAAGATTTTAATCTTTTAGTTCCGAATCCTAACTGAGTAGCTAAATAACCATCTTTTTCTTTTTTTTTTTGTTGTAAAACGATATTATCAGCTACATCTATAATAGTCACAGGGATAGAATAACCTTTTTCATCAAATATCTGAGTCATACCGATTTTTTGACCTAAAATTCCTTTTTTTTCCAAAATTAAATATCTCCATTTTCATTAAAATTTAAATTATTTATTATTTTATGTATTTTTCTTATGTTTATTTATATTAATTAACAAAAATTTTAACCAAAAACTATTTTTTTAAAAAAATATTTACAGCAGAGGATAAATTAATATGTTTTAAAGCTTCAATTGTTTGAGCATTAGGGTTAATAATTTGTATTAAACGTTTATGAGTGAAACGCCCAAATTGTTCTCGACTGTCTTTATTAACAAAAGGAGAACGTAAAACAGTAAAAATTTCTCTTCTAGTTGGTAACGGAATAGGCCCTTTTACTTTAGCCCCTGTTTGTGATACAACATAAATAATTTTTTTAGCAGCTTGGTCAATTAAATGATAATCATATGTTTTCAAAAGGATTTTGAAAATTTCCTGTTCTTTAACCATTTTTGGATACCTTTCATTAAAATTAAATTTACTGAAATCAATCTATTGAAACATTAAAATTTAACAAAACAAAATAAAAATTATAAAAAAAAAGCATAATTTGTCTAAAATACTAAGTTCAATAATAAAGTAAATCAATATAAAATAAATTTACAATTTGCGTCTTATCTTAAAAAAATAGAAAATTTAATATTTTATACTTTTCTATTTATACTGTTGTTTTAAACTTAAATTAACTTTATTTTTTACTTTTAAAAATTAAAAAATTCTTTTAAAATTTTATTAAATTTTAAAACAAAAAAAAGTAATTTAAATTTAAAAAATAAGAAAAAAACAATTAAATATATATTCAAATATATTCTTAAGATAGAAAACAAGCAATTTTATTATATCTGAAAAATTATGCTATTGCAAATAAAATTAAATTTTGTAATAATGAAAAATATATATATAATAAAAATAAAAATAAATTAAAGATAACAAAAAAATATTATGAAAAAATAAAAAATTTATTTCAAATTTTATTTCAAATAATATTAATATATGCTTTATTTTAACAAAAACATAATAAAATGTTATATTCAATATTCAAAAAATTTTATATTTTTTCAACAACTCTTAACTTAGCAGATGAACTACGATAGTTTTCTAATATTTCTTCTTTACTAGGGTAAATAGGCTTTTTAGTAATTATAGATAATAAAGGTTGTGGTATATCTTTTTCTTTTATAGGTAATTTTGAATCAATCATAAATTTACTATTATTTTTAAAAAAATGTTTAACTAAACGATCTTCTAAAGAATTAAAAGAAATCACAACAATTCTACCTTTTTTATTTAATAACTCAAGGCTTTGAATTAAACCACTTTTTAAACAATTTAATTCTTGATTAACTTCTATTCTTAAAGCTTGAAAAATTCTTTTAGCGCTATGTCCTCTATTATTTTTGTATCTATATTTTTTATTATAAAATTGATCAGTAATAGAAACTAATTCAGAAGTATAATACAAAGGTCTTTTTTTAACAATTTCTTTAGCAATAGAATAAGATTTAGGCTCTTCACCATATAATAAAAAAATATCTTTTAATTGCTCTAAACTATAATTATTAATAATTTTAAAAGCAGTTTGAGATTGTTGTTTTTGATTCATTCTCATATCTAAAAAACCATTTTTTAAATAACTAAAACCTCTTTTAACATCATCTATTTGAAAAGAACATAATCCTAAATCAAAAATAATGCCATCAATAGAAAAAACATTTTTTTTATTTAATTCATTTTTTAAATTAGCAAAATTAGAATGAATTAAACAAATTTTATCATAATTATTATTAAATTTTTTTAAGCAATATTTTATTGATAAAATATCTTGATCAAAAGAGTACAAAAAACCATTTTTTAAATTTTGAATAATAGCATAACTATGCCCTCCACCTCCTAAAGTAGCATCTACATAAATACCTCTAGGATTTATATTAAGATACTTAATCACTTCTCTAGTCATTACAGAAATATGTTTAAATAACATTATTTTTTAAAACTTTCTTTTTACAAATATAATTATTTAAAAATAACTTCGAAATTATCATTGATAATTTCTAATAAAGCTTGACTTAAAACTTTTTGACTATCAATTTTATTATCATTTTCTAATTTAATAATATCTAGTTTTGTTTCTTCTATAATATGTGCTATTTTACTAGACAAATAAGCTAATTTATATTTAGAATCTATTTTTTTTAATAATTCATCAATAGAAGGAAAATTCAAACCTACGTTTTTATCTTTTAACATAATTTATTTTATTCAATCCTCTTCTTTTACAATTTTTTTTAAATAATAACTAATACTATTTTTAGTTTTAGAATGTTCAGCTATAATTATAGATATAATTTTATCAACAACATTTTCAACTTCATCATTTACCACTATATAATCATATTTAAAAGCAAATTTAAGCTCTTCATCAGCTTTGGCTAATCTTTGTTTTAAAATTTCCTCACTTTCTGTATTTCTTTTCTTAAGACGCTCATATAAATGTTTTTTAGAAGGAGGAGTTATAAAAATAAAAACACTTTTTTTGCCTAAATAATGATTTCTGATTTCTAAAGCTCCTTGAATATCTAGTTCTAAAATAATTTCTTTACCTTTATTTAAATATTCTATTATTGTTTTGTAAGGAGTTCCATAATAATTATTAAGAAATTTTTTATACTCTAAAAAGTAATTCTCTTTAATTTTTTTTTGAAAATATTCTTTTGTAACAAAAAAATAGTCTTTTCCCTCTTGTTCACCCTTTCTAGGTGATCTATCAGTTACAGAAACAGAATAAAAAAAATTATGACCTGGTCTCTTAAATAAAGATTTTCTAATTGTTCCCTTTCCAACTCCTGATGGACCTGAAATTATTATAATTAATCCTTTTTTATGACACTTCATATATATTTTAATATTCTTTCTTAAATTTATTAAATATTTATTTTTTTCTTTTTAATATTATTATTTCTTTAAATTTTTTTGTCTTTATTATTATGGCTACAGGTAACAAAATTAAATAATCTATCTTTAATATAAATAATCTTAACAATCTTTTTATTTTTTATAAAAAAACTAATTTTAGAATGATCCAATATTTTTTTTAAAATAGTATTTTTAGTTTCGTTTTTATCAACAAAAAAATCTATTTTAAATTTTCCATCAATTTGAACAATTATTTTTTTTTTATTTAAATTCAAATCAGATGATATAAAATTAGGTGGCTTTATTAAATTAAAAGATGGCCATTTTGAATAAACTAATTCTTCTTTATTAGATAAGAAAGAAGAATTTAATTCTTCTGTTATATGTGGAGCTATAGGATTTAATAACTGCAAAAACAACCTAATTTGATTTTTGCTTATTTTTTTTAATTTATAAACTCTATTAACAAAAATCATAAGTTGACTTATAACTTTATTAAATTTTAAATTTTCATAATAATGAGTTACTTTTTCAATAGTATGATTCAATTCATCATTTAAAGGTATGAATTCATCTGATGAAATTAAAAATAAATCAAAAATTTTATATATTCTATTTAAAAATCTCTGAATACCTTTTAAACCTTTTTCTGTCCAAGACTTATTTTCTTCTAAAGGGCCTAAAAACATAATATACATCCTTATGACATCCGCGCCGTATTTATCCAAAACTAAACTAGCGCTAATACTATTTTCTTTTGATTTACTCATTTTCAGATTATCTTCTCCTAAAATCATACCTTGATTTACTAATTTAAAAAAAGGTTCTTTAGTTGATACTAAATTCAAATCATACAAAAATTTGTGCCAAAAACGAGAATACAACAAATGGCCAACTGTATGTTCTCTTCCGCCAATATAAATATCTACAGGTAAAAAATAATCTAACATTTTCTTAGCTTCTGAATTGTTCAAAGGTATCATTCCTAAATAATTTTTTAAAATATAACCAATATAATACCAAGAACTACCTGCTACCTGAGGCATAGTATTAGAATCTCTTCTATATTTTTTCCCTTCTTTTTGAAAATATATCCAAGAAGTAATTTTTGATAAAGGAGATGTTCCATCTCCTGAAATTTCAATTTTTTCTATAAAAGGTAATTTCAAAGGTAAATTACTATCTTTTTCTAAATAAATATTATTTTGTTCATCATAAAAAACTGGAAAAGGTTCACCCCAATATCTTTGACGAGAAAAAATCCAATCATGAATTTGATAAGTAAAATAAACATAACCTTTATTTTTGTCTTTTGATAATTCAATTATTTTCTTTTCTGCTTCTTTAAAAATTAAACCATTTAAAAAAGAACTATTAATAAAAACAACATTTTCAAAATTATTTTTTTCAATATAATTTACTTTTTCTAATACAGACATATTTTTTTTATCAAAATTATCATCTGAAACAATATTAATAAATTCTAAGTTAAATTTTTTAGAAAATAAATAATCTCTTTTATCACAAGAAGGAACACACATAACAACTCCGGTGCCATAATGAATTAAAACATAATCAGAAATCCAAATAGGAATCTTTTTGTTATTAAAAGGGTGTAAAGCATAACTACCTGTAAAAATACCTGTTTTGTTTTGATTTTTTTGTTTTTCCAAATTAGTTTTTTTACGAACTTGTTCAAGATAAAAATTCACTTTAGAAATATTTTCTTCAGAAACTAAAAAATCAATTAAAGGATGTTCAGGTGCCAAAACTAAAGCATTAACTCCAAAAATAGTACTTGGTTTGGTAGTGAAAACTTCTATAAAATTATCATCTTTTTTATTATTTTCTAATAAAATAAAAAAATTAAAAATAAAACCTTCTTTTTTTCCTATCCATTTCTTTTGAATTTCTTTTATATCTTCTTTCCAATCTAAGAATTTTAAATCTTCTAAAAGTCTTTCAGCATATTTGGTAATTTTTAAAACCCATTGTTTCATTTTTTTTTTAATAACAGGAAAATTACCTCTTTCTGAAACAATACCTTCATGAGTTTGTATAATTTCATCATTAGCTAATACAGTTCCCAATTTTTCACAAAAATTAACTTCTACATCTTCTAAAAAAGCTAGTTTTTTTTCATAAAGTTTTTTAAAAATCCATTGTGTCCATTGATAAAAATAATCATCTGATGTTGCTAATTCTTTGGACCAATCTACACTTTTACCTAACAATTCTATTTGTTTTTTAAATTTAGAAATATTTTCATAAGTAAAATCACGAGGGTTTTTTCCTGTTTTCAATGCATATTGTTCTGCAGGCAAACCAAAAGAATCCCATCCAAAAGGATGTAATACATTATATCCTTGCATCCTCTTGAATCTACTAATAATATCGCTTGCAGTATATCCTACAATATGTCCTACATGTAACCCTTCGGAAGAAGGGTAAGGGAACATATCAAGACAATAAAATTTTTTTTTTTCAAAATCATAATTAACTTGAAACGTTTTTTTTTTTTTCCAATGTTCTTGCCATTTTAATTCTATTTTTTTAAAATCATAAAGTAACATAAAATAACCTACTTTTTAACAATTATTATTAAATTATAAAACTATAATTACTATATTCATGATATTTTATAAAAATATACAAATAAATAATAAATAGATAAAAAAATATTATAATAGTAATCAAAAAAATAAAAATATTTTTTTAATTAATTTGAAAAAAATAAACGAAATAAAAAATAAATCTAACATATTTTATTTTTTAGATATTTAAATTTAAAAAATTAAAACATTTTTTAAATAAAATATTTGTTATAATATTTTAGTAAATATTAAAAATAATTATTGTGTTAGTATTATTTTGTTATTTTTTTATCAAGAATAAAAGTTATATCTAAATAAAATTTTTTATATAATTTATAAAAAAATTATATAGAAGTAACAAGGAGTTTTTTAAAATGAATAATCAAAAAATTTTTAGAAAAAACAACTATATTATCGAAAGTATTAAAAAAAAATCTAAAGAATCTAAAATAAATAATTTAAAATTCGAAAATGACAAAATCTGTTCTTTTAAATCAATATCTTTAAAAACATTTATACTTTTTTGTTGTACTATTTTAAGTGTTTTAACTTCTTATACTATATTAACAGAATATATGATAGCTAATATAACGTCAATTAGTAAAATAAATATATTTATTAAAACAGTTTTTTTATCTTGTTTTTTAATAGAATTAATTTTGTTTTTCTTAAGTAACATAGTTTCTTTACAATATCAAAAAACAATAGCTATAAGTATAGCACTAACAGAAGGTATTACTTTAGGATTTTTCCTAAATTTATTAAAATTATATTATTCTAATTTTATGTATGGTATTGCATTTGCATTTATTTCAACAATTATGTTATTTATGATAGTTCATCTTCTATATACTAATAATATTATCACAGTAAATAATAAATTTAGAATGTTTTTCATTATTTCTTTATTAATTTTATTTATAACAAAATTATTGTTAAATTTAATATCTAGTTATAGCAATAACTCTCAAGATATGTTTATAAATGAACAGATATTTTTTATATTCTCTATATGTTTTTTAATTCTCGGTTGTATGAGTTTAGCTTTAGATTTTGATGATGCTAATTTTATAGTTTCTCAAAAAATTCATAAAGATAACGAATGGAGAGTAGCATTAGGGTTTCATATGAATCTTATTTATATTTTTATTCAATGTATTATACTTTTAATCAAATTAGGATTTTTCAAAAAAAAAGAATATTGAAAAAAATAAATAATATTCAATAAATAAATATTAAAAAAGATCTTTTTTAACAAAGATCTTTTTTTTTACAAAAAATGAAAAGAATTATTCAATAATTTTTAAAACGTGTCCAGCTCCAATAGTTCTGCCACCCTCACGAACAGAAAATTTAGTACCTACTTCAATAGCAACTGTTTTAATCAATTTTATTCTCACATTTATTAAATCTCCAGGTTGACCAAAAGGATTTTGAGCGCTTTCTCCGATAAATTCTTCAATTGAACCAGTAACATCAGTTGTTCTAAAATAAAATTGAGGTTTATAATTCGCATTAACTGGAGTTCTACGTCCTCCTTCTTTTTCTGTAAGAAGATAAATTTCAGATTCAAAAATAGAATATGCTTTTATTGAACCAGGTTTACACAAAATTTGACCGCGTTCAACACTTTCTTTCGGAATACCACGTAATAAAACTCCGATGTTATCACCCGCTATTGCAGTACCTAAATGTTGGTCGAATGTTTTCATACTAACTACAACTGATTTTTGAGATTCTTTGCCTAAACCAACTATTTCAACTTCATCATTAACACTTATTTGTCCTCTTTCGACACGTCCTGTAACTGTAGTGCCTCTACCTGAAATAGTCAAAACATTTTCTATAGGCATTAAAAAAGGTTGATTTATATCTCTTACTGGATCTTTAATATATGTATCTAATAAATGTATTAATTCTTCTATTTTTTTAGAATAAATTTTTTCACCTTTATAATCTGGTTCGGATTCTTCAATAGCCTTTAAAGCAGAACCAGTAACAATTGGAGTATTTTCATAATCAAAATTATATTTTTTAAGTAATTCTCTAACTTCTAATTCAATTAATTCTAAAATATCATCAGTAACATCAGAAAAATCACATTTATTGATAAAAACTATTAAACTAGGAACTCCTACTTGTTTCGCTAATAATAAATGTTCTGAAGTTTGAGGTTTAGGACCATCTTTACCAGAAACTACTAAAATAGCAGCATCCATTTGAGAAGCACCAGTAATCATGTTTTTAATATAATCAGCATGACCAGGACAATCAATATGTGCATAATGCCTTTTTTCTGTAGAATATTCTATATGAGCAGTATTAATAGTAATTCCCCTTTCTCTTTCTTCTTGATTACTATCTATTTCATCATATTTTTTTCTTTCAGCTAAACCTTTTGCGTGTAAAACAGTTGTGATTGCTGCTGTTAATGTAGTTTTTCCATGATCTACATGACCAATAGTACCTACATTAACATGAACTTTATCTCTTTTTAAATTTTCATTTTCATTAGCCATTATTATAAGGCCTCCTTTTTTTTTTAATTAAAAAAAATTTTTTTATTTTTTTTAAAATCTTTTTAAAATATTAAAAGATTTAGAATTTATGTTTTTTTAATAATATTAATACTACGTTCTTGAATAATACTATCCTGAATATTTTTAGGAGCTTTTTCATATTTTTTAAATTCCATACTAAAATTTGCTCTCCCTTGAGTATTAGAACGTAAAATAGTAGCATAACCAAACATTTCTGATAAAGGAACTAAAGCTTGAATAACAATTGCAACACTATCTTTATTTTCTTGTTTTTCTATCTTTCCTCTTCTAGACATTAAATCACCCATTACACTACCTAAATATTCATGTGGAGTTATTACTTCTAATTTCATAATAGGTTCTAAAACTGCAATGACACCTTTGTCTTTAGTAAAACTTAAAGCATTTTGAGTAGCTCTTTGAAAAGCATAATCATTAGAATCAACTAAATGAATTGAACCATCAAATAAAGTTGCTTTAAAATCAATCAAAGGATAACCAGCTACAACTCCTTGTGTAGAAATATCTTCTAAACATTTTCTTACAGTTTCAATAAAATTATGAGGAATAACACCTCCTACAATTTTATTAATAAATTCAAAACCTTTACCTTCGTTATTCGGTTCAAAAATAATTTTAACATGTCCATAATTACCGCTACCTCCAGTTTGACTTATATATTTTCCTTCTGTTTCTATTCTTTTAACAAAAGTTTCTCTATAAGAAACCTGAGGATTAGCAGTATTAATTTCTACTAAAAATTCACTTCTTAAACGACCTATGATAATATCAAGATGCAATTCACCCATACCAGCAATAATAGTTTGGTTTGTTTCTTCATTCGTATAAAACTTAAAAGTTGGATCTTCTTCTGCTAATTTTTTTAAAGCAGAAGTAATTTTACCTCTATCGCTTTTATTTTTAGGTTCGACTGCGATTTCTATTACCGGATCTGGAAAATTCATAGATTCTAAAATAATAAAATTATCTTCTAAAGTTAAAGTATCTCCAGTAATAGTTTCTTTTAAACCTATAACGGCTACAATATCACCAGTATAAACTTCTTTAATTTCAGTTCTTGTATTAGCATGCATTTGTAGTAAACGAGAAACACGTTCTTTAATAATTTGTTTTTTGGATGTATTATAAATATAAGAACCTATTTTAAGATGACCAGAATATACCCTTAAAAAAGTTAAACGACCAACAAAAGGATCTGACATAACTTTAAAAGCTAAAGCTACAAAAGGTTCTGAATCAGAAGGTTTTACAACTATTTCTTGTTGATTTTGATCAAAACCAATTATAGAAGATACTTCAATAGGAGAAGGTAGATAATCAATAATTGCATCTAAAATTTTTAAAATACCTTTATTTTTGAAAGAAGAACCACATAAAACAGGAAAAAAATTAATATCCAAAGTTGCTTTTCTTATTACTTTTTTTAAAATATCAGAGTTAATTTCCTTATTTTCTAAAACTAAATTCATTAAATTATCGTCAAAATCAGACAAAATTTCTATTAATTCTTGTCTCTTTAAATAAACTAATTCTTTCATTTCTTCTGGAATATCGATAAATTTTCCATTTTCATTAGGCGAACCATCATATTCAAAAGCAGTCATTTCTATTAAATCAATAATACCACGAAAATTATTTTCTTTTCCTATAGGTAATTGAATAGCAGCCACTTTTATTCCAAGCCTATTTTTTAAAGTTTCAATAGCATATTCAAAATTAGCTCCTATCTTATCCATCTTGTTTACAAATATAATTCTTGGTACTTTATATTCAGTCGCTTGTCTCCAAACAGTTTCTGTTTGTGGTTCTACTCCTGCTTGAGCATCAATAATAGCTATTGCACCATCTAAAACTCTTAAAGAACGAGAAACTTCTACTGTAAAATCAACATGTCCAGGAGTATCAATAATCTGAATTTTATTATCTTTCCAAAAAACGGTTGTAGCAGCAGAAGTAATAGTTATTCCTCTTTTTTTCTCCTGTTCCATCCAATCCATTTGAGAAGCCCCATCATGCGTTTCACCTATTTTATGTATTTTACCAGCATGAAATAAAATTCTTTCTGTTGTAGTGGTTTTACCAGCATCAATATGAGCCATAATACCTATATTACGCATTTTATCTAGACTAAATTGACGTCCCATATACTTCTTTTATCCCCTTTATATTAAATTTTAATTACCAACGATGATGTGCAAAAGCTTTATTAGCTTCTGCCATTTTATATGTATCTTCTTTTTTCTTAATAGTTAAACCAATACCATTAGAAGCATCAATTATTTCTTTAGCTAATTTTTCTTCCATACTTTTACCATTACGTTTTTGAGCATATTGTATTAACCATTTTAAACCTAAAGAATGACGTCTTTCAGGACGTACTTCTGAAGGTACCTGATAATTTTGACTCCCTATAGTACGTGTTCTAACTTCTAAAATAGGCATCGCATTACTTAAAGCTTTATTAAAAACATCTATAGGTTCTTTTTTTGTAATTTCTTTTATTTTATCAAAAGCTCTATATAAAATATTTCTAGCAACACTCTTTTTACCATCTTTCATAATAGTATTAATTATTTTGGTAACTAATTTAGAATTATACACTGGATCTGGCGATATATCTCTTTTATATATACGTTTCTTACGAGACATAATTTTACTTCACTTTCACTTTCTTATTTTTATATTTTAATATTATTTTTTTTTAAATTTATCGTTAGAATTTGTATTGTTAACTTTTTTAGCTCCATATTTTGAACGTCCTTGTTTTCTGTTTTGTACTCCAGTAGAATCTAAAGTACCTCTAACTATATGATATCTTACACCAGGCAAATCTTTTACCCTTCCTCCACGAACTAAAACTGTACTATGTTCTTGTAAAGAATGACCAATTCCCGGAATATAAGAAGTTATTTCAACACCATTACTTAAACGAACTCTAGCAAATTTTCTTAAAGCTGAATTAGGTTTTTTAGGAGTCATAGTAGAAACTTTAATACAAACTCCTGATTTTTGTGGAGAATTGTAATATACATTTCTTTTCTTTAAACTACTGAAGCTATATCTTAAAGCAGGAGACTTAATTTTAGAAACCTTAGAAATTCTTTTTTTTCTAATTAATTGTGAAATAGTAGGCATTCGATTCACCTTTCTTTTTTTTATTATATCAAAGCAAATTTTTATTATATCAAAGCAAATAAGATAATTTATTATAACTTTTTTTTATAAAAAAATCAATATTATCAAATTTCGAATCATTGTATTAATTTAAAAAATTTTAATTAAATTAATAACTATCAGAAATTTTATTTTTATCTTTAGGATATTTAAAAGATATAGTTTCTAAAATACCTGTTCCTGCAGGAATAAGACCTCCTACAATAACATTCTCTTTTAATCCATATAAATAATCTGTTTGACCTTTAATAGCTGCATCAATTAAAATCTTGGTTGTTTCTTGGAAAGAAGCAGCTGATAATAAAGAATCGCTTTTTAGAGAAGCTCTCGTTATACCTAACAAAATAGGGCGAGCCACAGCTAAAGTTTTTTTATTTTCAATCATTTTTAAATTTTCTTTACGAAAATCTTTTATTGAAACTTCTAAACCAGGCAATAAATTTGTATTACCTTCAAAAATAACTAAAACTTGTTTAAACATCTGGCGAATAATAATTTCAATATGCTTATCACTAATAGTAACGCTTTGAGATTGATAAACTTTTTGAACTTCTTCTAAAATATATTTCTGAGTTTCTTCAACGCTAGTAATTCTTAATAATTCTCTCAAATCGATAGAACCATTAGTTAATTTTTGTCCAGCTTTAATATTCATACCTTTAGAAACTAAAATTTCTGAATTGAATAAAGCATTATAAACAAATTCTTTTTTTGAATCTGTTTCAGATACAATAGTTATTTCATAAAATTGAGAATTAATATTTTTAATATCCTTAACAAAACCATTATATTCACTAATAATTGCTTTTCCTTTAGGTTTTCTAGCTTCAAATAATTCCTGAATTCTAGGTAACCCTTGAGTAATATCAGAAACAGCAAGAACACCTCCAGTATGAAAAGTTCTCATAGTTAATTGTGTTCCTGGTTCTCCAATAGACTGTGCAGCAATAACACCAACAGCTTCACCTATTTCAACATTTTTATTTGTAGCTAAATTTAAACCATAACATTTGGAACAAATACCATGATCAAAATTACAATTTAAAATGCTTCTAATTTTAACTTTTTTAATATCTAATTGAATAATTTTGCTTACGATATCTTTTGTAATTAATTCATTTTTTTTCAAAATAATTTCTTTATTTTTAGGATTAATAATATTTTCTGCTGCAAAACGACCAAAGATACGTTGAGATAACGAAACAATTTCTTTTTCATCTCTATAAATAGGTTCGATAAATATTCCTTTATCAGTATAACAATCTTCTTTTGTAATAATATTATCTTGAGCAACATCTACTAATCTACGTGTTAAATAACCAGATTCTGCAGTTTTTAAAGCTGTATCAGTAGAAACTTTACGAGCACCATGTGTTGAAATAAAAAATTCAGATACAGTTAATCCTTCTTTAAAAGAACTTTTAACAGGTATTTCTAAAATTTCTCCTTTTGGACTATTCATCAAACCTCTCATACCGGATAATTGAGAAAAATTGGAAGCATTTCCACGAGCTCCGCTATCACTTATCATAAATAAATGATTATTTTTATCAAATTCTTTCATTAAGCCTTCTTGAATTCTATCTCTAACATTTTTCCATTCTTGAATAACTAAATTTTTTTTCTCAGAAATAGTTAAAAAACCATTATCATACCATTGTTCTATTTCTGTTATTTTATCTTCTACTTCTGTTAATAACTCTTTTTTCTTTGAATAAACATTAATATCAAAATGAGAAATAGTAATGCCAGCTATTGTAGAATACTTAAAACCCAAATCTTTAATATTATCTAACATTTTAGAAGTTTCAGTAATATTACTCTTTTTAAAAACATGATCTATAATCATTGATAAAAATTTTTTTTTAAAAGGTTCTGTAATTGGTATATTAGGTAAAAAATCTTTAGGATTACCGTTTTTTGGAATAAAATAGATATCAGGAGTTTTTACTTCTAAATTAAATGTAGTTGGTTCTTGAATATAATTAAAATGAGAAGGTAAAATTTTATTAAAAATTAATTTTCCTAAAGTAGTAACTAAATACTTTTCTTTTTGTTCTTCAGTAAAATAAGAATCAATATTACAAACTTTAACTAAAATTCTAGTATGTAGTTCAATTTCTTTATTATAAAAAGATAATTCTGCTTCTTTTAAATCAAAAAATATTTTACCTTCATTTCTATTTGTATATTCTATTTGTTCGATATCTTTTTTTGTATTTTTAGAATCTGGAGCAATATAATATTTACTTTTTTCTATAGTTAAATAATAATTACCTAAAACCATATCTTGAGAAGGAGATAAAACAGGACTTCCATTTTTCGGATCTAAAATATTATGAGATACTAACATTAATAATCGTGCTTCAGCTTGAGCTTCGATAGATAAAGGTAAGTAAACTGCCATTTGATCTCCATCAAAATCAGCATTAAAAGCTGGAGTTACCAAAGGATGCAATCTTATTGCTTTTCCATCTATTAATTTTGGTTCAAAAGCTTGTATTCCTAAACGATGCAATGTAGGAGCTCTATTTAACAAAACCGGATGTTCTTTAACTACATCTTCTAAAATACTTAATACATACTCACTCATTTTTTCATATAAAGCAGTTGCGTTTTTTCTATCGATCCCTTTAACTTCTTGTAATTTATTTAAAATAAAAGGTTTAAACAAAATAAAAGCCATTTGTCTTGGTATTCCGCATTGATGTATTTTAAGATCCGGTCCTACAATAATAACTGATCTTCCTGAATAATCAACTCTTTTTCCTAAAAGATTTTGTCTAAAACGACCTTGTTTCCCTCTCAACATTTCTGACAAAGATTTTAAATTTTTATTTCTTTCTATATTAGAATTATTTTTTTTGCTTGTTTTAACATTATCAAATAAAGCGTCTACAGCCTCTTGAAGCATTCTTTTTTCATTTTTAATAATTAATCTTGGAGCTTTTTGTTTAATTTGTTTTTTTAAACGATTGTTACGATTAAGAATTCTTCTATATAAATCATTAATATCAGTAGTTGCAAAACGACCACCATCTAAAGGTACTATAGGTCTTAAATCTGCTGGTAACACAGGAATAACATCCATAACCATCCATTCAGGTTTATTATCGGATTGATTAAAAGACTCAATTATTTCTAACCTTTTAATAATATTATCTCTTTTTTGTTTCGATACTTTGTTTAAAAAAACTCTTAATTCCTTAATGATTAAGTCTAAATCTAGTTCTTCTAACATTTTTTTAATAGCTTCAGCACCAGTTAAAGCCACAAAACTATTTCCATAATGATCCAAATATTGGCCATACTGAATTTCACTTATTATTTGTTTTTTTTCTAAATTAGTTTTTCCAGGATTAAACACAATATAAGAAGCATAATAAACTATTTCTGATAATTCCTTAGCTTTTATACCTAACAAAATAGCTAATCTACTAGGAGAACTATTTAAATACCAAGTATGAACTATAGGAGATGCTAATTCAATATGACCCATTCTTTCTCTTCTAACTTTTTGCTCAGTAATTTCAACACCACACTTAGAACAAATTTGACCTTTTCTCAATGTTGTTTTTTTTGAACAAAAACATTGTAAATCCTTAACAGGTCCAAAAATCCTAGGACAAAAAAGACCACCTATTTCTGGCTTAGCAGTACGATAATTAATAGTTTCATAATTAACAATTTCTCCATAAGACCATTGTCTTATTTCATGAGGAGAAGCTAAACGAATTTTAAAATATTCATATTCACGGCTTCCATATTCTTTATTTTTGATTTGTTTTTGATTTGAATTAATAAGTTTATCTTTTTTGTCTTTAAATGAACTTTTTTTTTCATAAAATTTATTTTTGTTATTGTTATTAAATTTACAGTTATCTTGAACATTATAAAAATCCAAAATATTTTCTATTTGTTCTGCAAAAGCATTATCTTCAGAAACTATTTTTTTTAAAAAATTACTATTAAATTCTAAAATTGAATGTAAATCATTTATTTTATTTTTTTTTAAAATATTAACAAATTCTTTAGATAAATTTAAATTTTCTAAAGAAGAAGGTAAAAAAAATTTTTTCAAAATAGGAACAATATCTTCCAAAATTTCTTTATTTAATAAAGATTTCAAATTAGAAAGAGTGTAATAATTAAAATCTATTAACTTACTAATACCAATAGATTTCAAAACTTTTAAAGTTTTTTGTGAAGAAAAAAAATTTTCAATTTTAACATTTAAATTCATAATTTGAATTTGATTTACTCCTTATTATTCACTAAAGAATAATTCACTTTATTTTCCTTAGTATCTGATTTAATTAACTCAACATGTAAACCTAAAGATTGTAATTCTTTTGCAAAAACTCTAAAACTTTCTGGTATAGAAGGTTTAGGTAAAGGTAAACCATTAACTATTGCATTATAAGTTTTGTTACGACCAATTATATCATCACTTTTAACAGTTAGAAGTTCCTGCAAAGTATGTGCAGCACCATATCCATACAAACTCCAAACTTCCATTTCTCCAGTTCTTTGTCCTCCAGGTCCGCTATGACCTTGTCCACGTGTAGCTTGATTAGTTATTAAAGTATAAGGGCCTACATTTCTAGCATGTAATTTATCATCTACCATATGTGATAACTTAATCATATATATTATTCCTACTGAAATAGGATGATGAAAAGGTTCACCAGTTCTTCCATCATATAAAATACTTTTTCCATCTAAAGGTAAATCAGCTTCTTTCATAATATTATTCAAATCATCATTATTAACTCCATCAAATACAGGAGTTACAACTTTAATACCGATATTTTTAGCAGCAAGACCTAAATGCATTTCTAAAATTTGACCAATATTCATTCTGCTTGGAACTCCTAAAGGATTTAACATAATATCAATTGTAGTGCCATCAGACATATATGGCAAATCTTCTTGAGGCAAAATACGTGAAATAACACCTTTATTACCGTGTCTACCTGCTATTTTATCTCCTTCTTTTATTTTTCTTTTTTTTGCAATATAAACTCTAACACTTTCATTGATACCAGGAGTAGCTAAAACATCACCATTTTTAACAGAAAAATATTCTACATTTTGAACAATACCGTTTTCTCCAAAAGGAACTCTTAAAGAATTATCTTTATAATCACGAGCTTTTTCGCCAATAATAGTTTGAATTAATTTTTCGTATGGAGTAGGTTCGAAAACACCCTGAGGAACAATTTTACCTACTAAAATATCTCCTTCTTTAACTTCAGAACCTGGAATAATAATACCTCTATGATCTAAATTTTTAATAGCATCAGAACTTACATTAGGAACTTGTCTTGTAATTTCTTCTTTACCAGCACCTTTTTTTAGTTCTCTTATATTAATTTCATATTTATTTATATGAATAGAAGTATAAGCATCATTTTGTACTAGTTTTTCTGACATAATAATAGCATCTTCGTAATTATAACCATCCCAAGTCATGAAAGCAACTGTTAAATTTCTTCCTAGTGACAATTCTCCATTATTAGTAGCAGGACCATCAGCAATGATATCTCCCTTCTTTACATATTCATTTTTTTTAACAATAGGTTTATGTAAAATAAGAGTATTTTGATTTGATTTAAGAAAATTAGTTAATTCATAAGTTTTTTCATATCCTGATTCATCTTCTTTAATAATTATTTTTTGAGCATCTACATAAGATACAATACCATCTTTTTCTGCAATAACTAAACATCCAGAATCTTTAGCTATTCTATGTTCTACTCCTGTTCCTACAATAGGAGCTTCAGGAATCAAAAGCGGCAGAGCTTGACGTTGCATATTAGTACCCATTAATGCTCTTGAAGCATCATTATGTTCTAAAAAAGGAATAGAAGAAGTAGCAATAGATACTATTTGTTTAGGTGATACATCTATGTAATCTAATTGATCTTTATTAAATAATCCTGTTTCACCATTTTTTCGGGCAATTACTTTATTTTCTAAAAAAATATTATTTTCATCTAAAAGTGAATCTGCAGAAGCAATAATTTTACCTTCTTCTTCTGAAGAAGTTAAATATTCAAGTTGATTTAAAACTTTTGTAATACCATTTAATTGTGAAATTTTTAAAAAAGGTGTTTTAATAAAACCATATTGATCTACTTGAGCATAAGTAGCTAAAGAAGAAATCAAACCAATCGAAGGACCTTCAGGAGTTTCAATAGGACAAAGTCTTCCGTAATAAGAATTATGAACGTCTCTAACTTCAACACCAGCTCTATCGCGATCTATTCCACCATTTCCTAAAGCAGAAATTCTTCTTTTTTGAGTAAGCTCTGCTAAAGGATTAACTTGATCCATAAAATGAGATAAACGAGAACTACCAAAAAAAGTTTTAATTACTATTGATAATGAAGCAAAATTAACTAAACTACCAGGAGTAATAGAATCAAATTTACTTATAGACATTCTGTCCTTAATATTTTTTTCTGCTCTTGTTAAACCAATACGAAATTGATTTTTAATTAATTCCCCCACTAATCTTAATCTTCTATTTCCTAAATAATCAATATCATCTACTTTACCAATGTTCTGATAAAGATTTAAATAATAACTAATGCTTGCAATAATATCTGATAAAACAATACTTTCTTTCTTTTCTTCCTGATTATTACCAATAATTTTAATAAAATTTTTATTATTTTTGTCATCTAATAAATATACATCTAAGATTTCGCTTAAAACTATTTTATTTTCCGAATGTTTTTTTTTATTATTTTTTTTATTTGTAAAATGAGTAAAATATTTAATAACTTTTTCTTCTATATTTTCTTTATTCTTTTCTAAAATATTCATGACATCGTTATTTAACAAAGAATCTTTTTGAACTAACACTTCTCCAGTTTTAAGATCAAAAATATTTTCCTTAATATAAATATTTTCTTCATTATCTATTGTTTTTTTGTAAGTCCAAACTAATAAATTATCATCTAAATTTATTTTATTTTCTAAATTATCTTCTAAATTAATTAATTCTACTCTAAACAAATCGCGTTTATTCCTTAATTGATCAATAATGTCTTGAGTTAACAAAGTATCCTTAGGAAATAAAATTTTATTACTATTTTTATCTATTAAATCTTTAGCTAAAAAAGTATTTAATGCACGATCTAAAACATCCAGTTTTTTATTTAATTTGTATCTTCCAACAGAAGATAAATCATATTTTTTTCGATCAAATAATCTATTTCTAATAAATTCTCTTGAAGCATTTGCCGAAACTTTCTCGCCTTGATGTAGTTTAGAATATAGTTCTATAATAGCATCATTAGAATTAGAATCATCATCTTTTTCAAAACTTAAATTAAGAAGATTATTTTCTCCAAAAATTTTCTCAATATCTTGTCTATTATTAAAACCCAAAGCATGAATAAACTTAGTCAAAGGTATTTTTTTTGATCTGTCTAATTTAGCATATAAAACATCTTTATTGCTTTGTTCATATTCTATCCAAGCTCCTCTAGTCGGAATAATTTGTGCTTCAAAACGAATTTTATTAAATTTTAAATCAAATTTTTCAGTAAAATAAGCACCTGCTGAACGTATAATTTGTGATATCACAACTCTTTCTGTTCCGTTAATAATAAAAGTTCCAGAAGGAGTCATCAAAGGTAAATCTGTCATTAAAATACGACTTTTTTTAATCTCTCCTGTAAAAACATTTTCTAATCTTACATTAACAAACAACTCAGAACAATAACTAAAATCTCTTTTTTTAGCTTCTTTAACACTTAATTTTGGTTTTTCTAAAAAAAAGTCATCAAAATATAATTTTAAATCACCATTATAACTTTCAATAGGAGAAATATCTTCTAAAGATTCTTGAATACCTTTTTTTAAAAACAATTTGAAAGATTCAGTTTGGGTTTGAATTAGATTAGGTAATTCAATATCATAATTAATCTTAGAATAATTACGACGTTCTGTTTTGGTACCATATTTAACATTTTGATATTTTTTCATTATATCTGACTCCTAAATCTTTTTTTAAATAACAAAATAGTAAAAAAATAATTTTAAAATAATAAAAACCTAAGAGATTTTTATATTTTGTCCTTAGGTTTTTTTATAATATCGATATCTACTGAAAAAGTAACTTTTATTTTTATTCTTCTTTAAATTCTTCTAATTCTACAACAGCCCCTAATTTTTTGAATTGTTCTTTAATTTCATCAGCTTTTTCTTTTTCTAAGTTTTGTTTAATAATCGAATTAGCAGTCGTTACTAATTCTTTAGCTTCAAATAATCCTTTTTCAGTTATACTACGAACAAGTTGAATTATTGGTACTTTTTTGTCTGTTGTAACCTCTTTTAAAATAACATTAAATTTTTTATTTTCTACTTTATCTTCTTTTTGGTTTGAAGAATTTGATGAATTTACCATAATCGAAGATTCTATATTAAATTCTTTTTTTAAAGCATCTGTTAATTCTTTAATTTCTGATAAAGTCATTTTTTTTAAAGATTCTATAAAATCATTTTTATCTAATTTAGACATTTTAAGATTACCTTTCTTTTTTTTAAAAAATTAAAATTTAAAAATAAATAATTTATTAATATAATTTTATATTTTTTTAGATATCTGATCTAAAGTAAAAATTAAATCATTAATTGGATATAATATATTCATAATTAATGTAGATAATAATTCTTCTTTCGAAGGTAAAGTAGCTAAATTATAAATCATTTCTTGAGAATAAATTTTGTTATCTACAAAACCTGAAATAATCTTTAAAAATTTATTATTTTTTGCAAAATCAAATAAAATTTTTAAAGGTTGATTATCATCTTTATGACTTAGTAATAAAGCTTTAGAATCTTTTATTAAACTTTCTAACTTTTCTAAATCAGTTTGTTTAAAAGCTCTTTTTATTATATTATTAGAATATATTTTAATTTTGCTATCAAATTTTCTTAATTTGACTCTTAATTCTGTAAAATCTTGAACTGTCATTCCTTTATATTCAAATAAAAGAACTATTTTGGAATTGTTAATATCATTAACTAAATTTTCAACATGTTCTCTTTTTTGTTCGATAATATTCTGTGACATGAAAATTTTTTTATTTCCCTTCTATAAAAAAATTTTATTTCGTATTTAATTAAAATCCAAAATAATTTTTTTCTTCATATATTTTAATTTAAAATTGAGTATTTAAAAAATATTAAAAAAACTATAAAAAAGATACTTTCTTATTATCAATTGTTGTATGATCAATCTTAATTCCAGGAGCCATAGTTAAAGAAATATTCATTGATTTTATAAAATTACCTTTAACTGTCTTAGGTCTTATAGAAATTAAATTTTTATAGAAAAAAATTAAATTTTCTAATATTTTTTTATTATCAAAAGAACACTTTCCTAATACAACATGAATATTTCCGTTTTTATCTACTTTATATTCTATTCTTCCTTTTTTTATATCTTTAATTATTTGATTAATATTATCTGTAACAGTTCCTAATTTCGGATTAGGCATAAGACCTTTGGGCCCTAAAATTTTCCCTAATTTAGATATCATAGGCATCATTTCAGGAGTAGCGATCAATATATCAAAATCAGTCCAATTTTTAGAAATTTTTTCTAATAATTCTTTTTCTCCAAAATAATCAGCTCCATTTTCTTCTGCTTCTTTTAATTTAGCACCTTTAGCAATAACAGCTATTTTCCATTTTTTACCAATTCCTCGAGGTAAAATTAAAGAACCACGAATATTTTGTTCTGCTTTTTTTGGATCTAAATTTAAAGAACAATTACACTCTACAGTAGCATCAAATTTAGCTATATTAGTTTTTTTCATCAAATCTATAGCTTCAGTAACTTCATATAATTTTGTTGAATCTATTATTTTCATAACAGATAGATAATTTTTAGATCTTTTCATATAATTTTTAACAAAATAATAAACCTTTCGATAAATTTAATAAAAAAATAAATAACAAAAATAAAAAAATAAATAATTAATAAAATATAAAAAATTACTACTTTTCTATAATAATACCCATATTACGAGCGGTACCTTCGATAATTTTGCAAGCATCTTCTAAAGAATAAGAATTCAAATCAGGCATTTTTATTTTAGCTATTTCTTTAATTTGTTCATAATTTAAAGTAGCTATTTTGTTTTTAATAGAATCAGAAGATCCTTTTTCTACTTTAGCTGCTTTTTTTAAAAGATCACTAGCTGGAGGAGTTTTAATAACAAAACTGAAACTTTTATCAGTATAAACACTAATAACTACAGGAATCATATAACCTATTTTATCCTTAGTAGCCTCATTAAATTGACTACAAAACAAAGGTATATTCACTTGAGCTTGACCTAAAGCAGGACCAATAGGTGGAGCTGGATTTGCTTTTCCTGCCATAATTTGTAATTTTATATTTTTAAAAATCTTTTTAGACATTTTAACCTCTATTTTCAACCTATCATTATTATTAAAATTATTAAACAATATAATCAATTTTTTTCATTTTTAACAATTTAAAAGTTCTTTGAAATCATAAAAAGAAATTTCAATAGGAGTAGTTCTTCCGAATAAATCAATTTCTACTATTAACTTATTTTGATTATAATCTAAATAAGTCACTTTTCCTTTTTGTCCTGCAAAAGAACCATTAATAATTTCTACTTTTTTATTTATTAAATAATCATATTTTTTTTGTGTTTCTAAACCTATTTCCATTAAAATATGATCCATTTCATTTTTACTTACAGGAACAGGTCTTGAATCGCTACTACCTCTGATAGAACCTAAAAAATTAGTAACTTTAGGAATATTTCTTACAACAAACCAAGAATAATTAGTAACAATCATTTTAATAAAAACATAACCAGAAAACATTTTTTTTTCTTTCTCTTGTTTAGTACCATCAGCCTTTATTTTGAAATATTTTTTTTGAGGACAAATAGCATCAAAAATAAATTTAGAAATTTTAGTTTTACTATTAGTTAATTTTAACAAATCTTTTTTAACAGAATTTTCATATCCAGAATATGTTTGGATAATATACCATTTAGGTTCTTCTTGTTCTGCTTTTTTATCTAAATCTATTTCATCTTTATCGTCTTTTTTTTTGTTTATAAATTTATTCATCAAATTACCTTTTACAATAAAAAATAAAATTTAAAATATAAAAATTTATTTTAAACTAAAATTTAAAATCAAAAAAATCAAAATAATAAATATTATTTTTCTATAATAATGGAAATACTGGATCTACTTTATCATATAAATATGATAAAAAATAAATAACAACTTCTAAAATTAAAGTAAATAAAAAAACCTGAAAAATTTGCAAAAAAATCTGTTTATAAGATGGCCACGATATTAAATATATTTCTTTAAACATTTTATGAAAAAAAGGATAAATACCATATAAGAAGAAACAAAAAAACAAAAAAAACAAAAAAGAAAAAAATTTCTGAACATTATTTATACTACTATTAAGGTATGAATATTTTAAAGTTTGACATATTCCCATAAAAAGAATAGAAAAAAAAACCAAAAATATATCAAATAAATTATATTCTTTTTTTAAGACATCTAATATAGGAATATAATTTTTTTCTTCTTGATCTTTATAAACCACTTTAAACTCCTTCTTCTTTAATATTGTATATTTTTATCTAGTTTCTTCGTGCGAAAAATGCTTTTTACATGTAGAACAATATTTTTTTAAATTTAAACGCTTATCTTTATTATGGACAAAAATTTTATAATTGCGATTTAAACAATTACTACATACTAAAATATTTTTTTTTTTCATAAATAATCACTAAATTTATCAATTTTTATTTTTTAATATTTTTTTAAATTCCAAATTAAAAAAATAAACTATAATATTAATTTCACTTAGTCAATAAAATAACTTCTAAAATTTAAATTTAATTTATTATTTTCATATATAGATATCTAAAAAAACACATTACACTAATTTTAACATATTTTTTCTACTTATTAAAAAATAAATTTTATTTTTTTTCAAAAAAAGAATACATTATTAATGCAGCTGTGACGCTTACATTTAAAGAATTTATTTTACCTTTCATAGGTATTTTTACTAATAAATCACACGTTTGTTTCAACAAAGTTCTTATACCTCTGCCTTCGTTACCCAAAATAAATGCTAAAAATTTTTTATTTAACGATATTTTGGGTTCTAAATCTAATTTAGCTTTAGAATCTGTACCTATTATAGTAAAATTATATTTTTTTAATTTAGCAATAGTTTTGAATAAATTCTCAACCAAAAAAATATTAACATATTCTAAAGCACCACTTGAAGCTTTAGCTACTGTTCCGTTTAAAAAAACTTGATTTTTATTTCCTAAAATAACTCCATTAAAATCGGAAGCTTCAACCGTTCTTAATATTGCGCCTAAATTATGAGGATCTTGTATAGAATCTAGAATTAAAACTTTTTGAAAATCAGGTTTATTTAAAAAAGAATCTAAATTTTTATATTTGTAGTCTTCTACTTCAGCTACAATACCTTGATGATTACTATTATCTGACTTTTCATTTAATTGATGTTTATTTAAAAATTGAAAATTAATATTAAATTTTTTTAAAAAATTTAAAAAATGAAAATCTTTAAATTTATAATCTATATATAAATTATAAATAACTCTGTTTGCTTTAATAGCTTCTTTAATTATATTTTTTCCATAAATTATCATGAATCATTTTCACTACTTTACTATTTTTATAAATACAAAAAAATTTAATAAATAATAATTTTATTTTTTTATTTTTTTAAATCTAGATTTTAAAAATAAACAAAAAATAAACAAAATATTTAAAAATACTAAAAACAAAATTTGAATATTATTTTTATATAAAATAAATAATAATTCAACTTTTTCTTCATTAAAAATTTTTCTAAAAAATAACAAATAACTAAAAAAAATAAATCCTAATAACATAAATAAAACTAATATAATTTTCTTTTTATTAAAAGGAATACAACTTTTAATTAAAACTAACAAAAAAAACAGAGCAGTTATTATAATTAAGAAAAATTCTAAAAAAGATCTTGAAGTTATTTTAATAAAAAATAATAATAAAAAATAATTAATAGCTATAAGTAAAGAATAAGGAAAAGATTTTTTAAAAACACTCTTTATAAAATTTCCTTTTATTTTTTTCGTATTAGATTCCAAAGCTAAAAAAAATGAAGGAATTCCTATAAAAAAAGTATCTATTAAATTAAATTGTAAAGGATTAAAAGGGAAAAAAATTAAATTAGAAGTAAAAAAATTATTTATTATAATTATAATACCAATTAAAAAAGACAAAATAGTTTTCATCAAAAATAAAACAGAAATTTTGTTTAAATTATTAATAACTCTTCTACCTTCTGATACTACTTTAGGCAAAGAACTAAATTTAGAATCGATAAGAACTAAATTAGATACGTTTTTTGCTGCTTCACTACCAGAAGCCATAGAAATAGAAATATCTGATTCTTTAAAAGCTAAAATATCATTTACACCATCTCCTATCATGCCGACTTTACAACCATCTTTTTTTAAAGTTTGAATGATTATTTTTTTTTGTTCAGGAGATGATCTTCCAAAAACATCATATTTAAAACTATTTTTTTCTACTTCTTTTTTATTTAAACCTGACAAATCTAAAACTAACTTAGGATTTTTAATAATTCCTATATGATAAGCTATATAACCAATTGTTAAAGTATTATCTCCTGAAATCAACTTTATTTTTACATCATTATCTTTAAAATATTTAATAGTTTTTATAACATCAGGCTTTATTGTATCTTCTAATACAATTAAAGATATAATTTCATAATTATTTTGAAATTGGTTTTTTTTAGAAATATTTTTTTCTTTTTTACTATTTTTTTTAACAAGTACTATAACACGATAACCTAAAATAGCATACTTTGCTATATCTTTTTCAATTTCTTTATTTTGATCTTTTAAAATAAATTCTGGAGAACCTAAAAAAAAAGTTCCTATTTTTTCTATTTCAATAGAGCTATATTTTTTTTTACTAGAAAAATGTTGAATATTTTTAATTTTGTAAGAAAAATTATCTTTTTCTTGAATATAAAATTTTTGATATAAAGCATTCTGTGTAGGATTATTATTAGGAAAAGAAGTTATTATAAAAGATATTAATCCTGGAGAAAATTCATTATCATCTTTATATTTAATAATTTTTTTTACTGACATATTTCCATCTGTAATTGTACCGGTTTTATCCAAACATAAAACATTAATTCTAGCTAACATTTCAATACCGAAAAGATCTTTTATATAAGCTTTTTTTTGAGCTAATTTAACAAAACCTACTGCTAAAGTAATATTAGCTAAAAGAAATAAACCAGAAGGCATTAAACCTAACATAAATCCACAAAAACCCAATAAAAATTTATTTTTTTCAGTTAAATAAAGAGGTAATGAAGAATAAAATAAAGCTAAAGACATAGGCAAAAGTAAAACAATAATAAAAAATACAAGATAAGAAAAACTTTTGATTAAAGGAGTTTTTAATTTCTTATATTTTTTTGCTTCTCTAGTAATTTTAGAAATAAACATATCAGAACCTATAGAAATAACTTCTGCAAAAGCATTTCCAGAAATAACAAAACTTCCTGAATATAAAAAATCTCCTTCTTTTTTAAATACTGTTTTTGATTCTCCTGTTAAAAGAGATTCATTTATTTCTAAAATGCCTTTTTTTATTTTAGCATCTGCAACTATTTGCGATCCTAAACCTAAAAGCAAAATGTCACCTTTCACAATTTCATCAATCGAAACAGAATTTATATTACCATCTCTAATAACTTTAGTATTTTGAAAATTTAATAAAGATATTTTATCTAAAGTTTTTTTAACTTTTATTTCCTGAATAATACTTATTAATAAATTCAAAAAATTAATAAATAAAAAAAATAGTTGTTCATAATGTTTAGTTATAATTATTATAGTAGCAATTATCATTATTAGTAGATTTAAAAGATTAAATAAATTAGTAAAAATAATATCTTTAAAACTTTTATTAACATCATTTATTCTAAAATTATTTTTTTGCTCTCTTTGTCTTTTTTTAGCTTCCTCTGTTGTTAAACCATCAATATTAAGAATCAAATCTATTTTTTTTTCTTTATCAAAAAAATTAATTTTTTTGTTGTCATTTTCCATAATATTCAAAATTTACCTATTTCTAATAAATTCAAGTTTTTTGATTGTAAAAAAATATATAATAGAGAAATATTTAAACAAAAAATTATTTAAATAATCCCCTCTTTTTGTAAAAAAACTCTTAACAAATCAGCTTTTTTAAAATTTTTTGTTTTTTTGTAATCTTCCCACATAAAATACTTTTTTATATGTTCATTAGTGAATTTTTTTAAAACAATTACAATACCTAAATTATTCAATATATAAATAAGAGTATTTTGTAATTTGGATAAACAAAATAAATCTTTTTTTATTTTGTTTATTTCTTTTAATAATTTCTCTATTAAAGTTAAAACATTAGGAGTATTCAAATTATTTTGAATAATCAAATGAAATTTTTCAATATAAAAATTATTTATTTCGTAACATTTAATATCATGAAAAAGAAATTGAAAATTATTTTTATTTAATAAGAAAATTATTTTATTATATTTAACAACAAATTTCTCTATCAATTCCCAACTATAATTAATAGGTTGTAAAAAATGATAAGACAAAAAGAATAATTTTAATACATTAGGATGTATTTTTTTTAATAAATCTTTGACTAAAATAACATTACCTAAGGATTTACTCATTTTTTGATTTTTATATTCTACATTTCCTATATGTATAAAAAAATTCGCTAATTTCTTTTTATTTTCACTAACCCAAAACTGAGCTTGTTCATTTTCATGATGAGGAAATTTCAAATCATTACCACCACCATGTATATCTATAGTATCACCTTTAAAAAACTTTTTTATCATTACAACACACTCAGTGTGCCAACCCGGCCTTCCTTCAAACCAAGGGCTTTTATACTTAATACCAAAATTTGTTTTTTTCCATAAAATAAAATCTTCAGCAAATTCTTTATAATTATCGTTATCTTTTCTTACATTTTTTCTTAAATTATTTAATTTTTGTTTACTTAAAATTCCATAATTAGAAACTAAATGAACTCTAAAATAAATACCATCATCTCTAAAATAAGCAAATTT
The DNA here is from genome assembly GCF_009268075.1 of 'Cynodon dactylon' phytoplasma. Classification (GTDB taxonomy): domain Bacteria; phylum Bacillota_I; class Bacilli_A; order Acholeplasmatales; family Acholeplasmataceae; genus Phytoplasma; species Phytoplasma cynodontis. Next base: position 92,388 of record NZ_VWOH01000001.1, read on the forward strand.
CTTATCAATGAGTCCTTGAATATAACTAGTAATATCTTTAATATGATCTGTAACTAAAGGAAAATAATCTATACTATTTATTTCTAATTTTTTTAATAAAAGAAAAAAATATTTTTTATATTTTAAAACAACTTCTTTTTCTGTCATTTTTAAATCAAGAGCTTTTTGAATTATTTTATCATCAATATCAGTAATGTTAACAACTAAATTAACTTCAGAAAAAAATAATTTCAAATATCTTTTCAACATGTCGAAAAAAATCAAAGTTCTTATATTTCCTATATGTAAATGATTATAAATAGTAGGACCGCAAACATAAATATTTACTTTTTGATTATTTATAGGAACAAAAATTTCTTTTTTTTTAGTTAAAGAATTATAAAAACTTAACATTAAAATTCTCTTTTCTGAATTTATTATTAATTTTGATAAATATTCTAATTTCTAATCATAATTTCTATTCAATAGATAAAATCTTTTTTATATTATTCAAAATTTTAGATTTTCCTAATAAATATAAATAATTTGCTAAACTAGGACCTTCAAATCTTGAAGTACAAGATATTCTTAAAATTAGAAATAAATCTTTCCCTTTTAATTGAGTTTTTTGACTAAAAAAACGAATTATTTCATTAATTTTATCTATATCAAATTTTTTTAAACCAGATAACATATCATATAATTGTCTTAAATAGTTAAAATTTATTTTATTTTTAATGAATAAAATATCTTTTAAATCTATTTTTTTTTCTTTAACAAAAAATTCATTATATAAATATATTATTTCTTTAATATAACTTATTCTTTCTTGAAAAAGAAGAATCAAATTTTTTAAAAACTCTTTTTCTAAAAAAATATTTTCTTTTTGAAAAAAAACATCTACTATATTAAATAATTCTGACAAAGGCATTTTTTTTATATACTGACTATTAATAAAAGATAATTTCTTATGATCAAAAATAGCTGGCGACTTACTAATCCTTTTTATATCAAATAAATCAATTAATTCATTTGGTTCTAAAATAGTCTTTTGGGTTTGAGGTGAAAAACCTAGTAAAGATAAAAAATTAAATAATGCTTTTGGTAAATAACCCATATCAATGTAATTTTGAATAAATTGTAATATGTTGTTAGAATCTCTTTTGCTTATTTTTTTTCTATTCTCATTTAAAATTAAAGAAATATGACCAAAAAAAGGAATAGACCAACCAAAAGATTCATATATCATAATTTGTTTTGGAGTATTAGTTATATGTTCTTCACCTCTAAGAATATGTGTAATATTCATTAAATGATCATCTATAGCAACAGCATAATTATAAGTAGGGAATCCATTCTCCTTAATCAAAATCCAATCTTCTATTTCTTCACTTTCAAAAGATAAACTACCTCTTACTAAGTCATTAAATTCATATTTCTTATTTGAAGGGACACGAAAACGAATAACAAAAACATCAGAATTTTCTTTTTTATATTCTTTATAAGCTTTTTTTTTATCTATTAATAATTGAGCATATTTTAAATAAATATTTAATCTTTCAGATTGTCTATAAGGTCCTAATGAACCTCCACAATCAGGACCTTCTTTCCAGTTAATGCCTAACCACTTAAGTTTGTCTAATTGATTTTGTTCGCTACTTTCTATATTTCTATTTAAATCAGTATCTTCAATTCTGATAATAAAATCTCCTTTATAGTGAGAAGCGAATAAATAATTAAATAAAGCAGTTCGAGCATTACCAATATGTAAAAAACCTGTAGGACTAGGCGCATAACGAACTCTTATTTTTTTATTCATTTTAAAATAAAACTCCTTTTTTTTTAAAAAAAATTAAAAAGTCATTTTGAATCTTAACAAAAGACTTTTTAATAACACTAACGTTTAGAAAATTGAGGAGCACGACGTGCTTTTTTCAATCCATATTTCTTACGTTCTACACAACGAGAATCTCTAGTTAATAAACCAGCTTTTTTTAAAATTGTTCTTAATTGTGGTTCTATTTTGATTAAAGACCTTGCAATACCTAATCTAATAGCTCCTGACTGAGATGTTATTCCACCGCCATGCACATTTACAATAACATCATATTTACTGTCAGTTTGTGTTAATTTTAAAGGTTTGATAGTTTCTAGACGAGTTTCATAATAAGGAATATAATTTTCTAAATGTCTATTATTAATTAAAATGTTCCCTTGGCCTAAAGTAAGAATAACTCTTGCTATTGAAGTTTTTCTTCTGCCAGTTCCAAAATACTGAATTTTATTCATTTTATTTATACCTCTAAAACAGTTATATTTTGTGATTTTTGCTTATGAGATTCATAAGGATAAACAAATAATTTTTTACGCATTTGATTTCCTAATTTAGTATGCGGTAACATACCAAAAACAGACTTTTCTAAAATACGAATAGGAAATTTATTCATTAATTCTAAAGCGTTAACTGTTTTTAAACCTCCTGGATAGCCAGAATGTCTATAATAATTTTTTTGTTTCCACTTTTTTCCTGTGAGCCTAATTTGAGACGCATTTATTACAATAACATAGTCTCCATTATCGATATTTGGTGTATAAGATGTTTTTAATTTTCCTTTTAAAATAGAAGCTATTTTAGTAGAAACTCTTCCTAATATTTTATTTTTAACATCAATTAAATACCATTTTCTAGACACTTTTTGTTTATTAATCGAAATAGTCTTGTTACTGTTATCTTTATCTTTTTTTTCTCTATTAGTTCTATTAGTTATTATTTTTTTTTCATTCTCTTTCATAATTAAACACTAAATTCCTTACTATGTTTTTGATTAAAATAAATTAATTTTAAAATATTTATCATAATAAAAAAAACAAAATAAAATTTACAATTAATATATATCAATATTTAATATTGATACTCCATTTTATGTTATATTTCCATTTTATGTTATATTTTCATATTAAAATTTTTAATAATTATTAATTTATATACCATATTGTTTTTAAAATATCATAAACTTAATATAAATCAATATATTTAAATTTTTAAATTTATTTTTTAAAGAATTAAGTTTTATTTTGATTCTTTTGAATTTTAACAATTAATTTAATTTTAATTATTTATAATTATTTACAATAATTAAGTTAATATATGCCTGTATAATATACCTCTTCAATTTGATTATAAATCAACATACAAATATACTCAACTGAGTTTATCAAAAAAATTACTGAAACAATAGTTTATTATTATAAATAATTATAAATAATTTAAGAACTTAAAATAAAAAAACTTAAAATAAAAAATGACAAAAATATAAAAAAATAAATATTAAATCCTTAACACAAGTCTATAAAAAAAAACAAAAATGTCAATTTTATAATTAACTAAGATAATAAAAAAACAATAAAACTTTCTTAATATTAAAATTTATAATAAAAAAATATAATGGAGCGAATGATGGGAATCGAACCCACATCTCTAGCTTGGAAGGCTAGGGTAATAACCATTATACGACACTCGCGTTTAAAAATGGTCGGGAAGACAGGATTCGAACCTGCGACCTCCTGGTCCCAAACCAGGCGCTATACCAAGCTAAGCTACTTCCCGAATAAAAAAAACAAAAAAATAAAAAAATGGCACACCCAAGAGGACTCGAACCCCTAACCTTCTGATCCGTAGTCAGATGCTCTAATGTAGATAGAAACGATACTAAATAAATATATTTCAAAAAATAATTATAATTTAGTAACGAGCCCCTACCCAAACCGGACAGGCATGTCTCCATGCATCCGGCTTTCCAAGTTCAACCTTTAAAATTAACTACTTTTTAAAAGTTTAGATACTAATTCTTCAAATATTATTTTGAAATAAAGAAATCTAAAAAAAAAATAACTTTCATTTTAAAGAAAGAAATAAGTTTATACTAGCTATCTATAAACAACTTATATCATTTTTCTTTTTTAAGATGTATCTCTATTTTTGAATAAAAGAATTTTTCTCTCTGCCTTCCTTCGCCTTGTAAAGAGTTTTCTCTTTTCCTTGGTAGGTCATAACTCCTACGACTACTATGTCAGCTCTGCAGCCATAATCTTGATTTTAATTATTAAACTAGTTATATCGTTTAATAAAAAGATCTTAGGCCTTCCTAGGTAGCTATAAATTAATAGGCGAATTAATAAATATCGGTTTGAGTCTTACAATAGAGAATTACCAAAAAAAATTTCTCTTGAAACAAGAAATATTTTACTAAATTAAATATTTATAAATTTAATTTTGTTGATAATCATAAATATTATTGGACAAATAATTATGTTTTCTTGTTTTAAATATTTAAAATATAATTAAATTTAAAAATAAATATTTAAAGGTTAGCTTTATAAAACCTTCATTCTTCGCTCTTCACATTATTTTTATAATATTAAACCTTTTTTTATTTTCTCTTTGATATTGCTAAAATTATAAAAACTTAAAAAAATAAATTAAAATAAATCATAAATAAAAAATCAAATGAAAAATAAGTGATAAAAAAATTTTCATATAATTAAATTTTTTTTAATTCTATATAACTACTCTTAATTTAATAAATTACAAAATATTTTAATTTTAAATACATTCTCATTTATTATCTATTATATCATCTATTTATATCTAATTTTTTAACTTTACAAATTTTAACAAATATTTTTTAGACATGCTATTTTCCCTTATATTTTTTCAAATATTAAGGTAAGTCTATCGAGTTCTTCCATTATCATAAGAAGAGAAGTGCCTTTTTTTGAAATTTATCCAATTTAGTAAGTTAATCTTCTTTAAATTTATGCTCGAACTAGCGCCCTCCAATTAAGCTATGGGTGTTAATTTTTTTTGAATAAAATTTGGTGACCCGTACGGGATTCGAACCCGTGAATGCATGCGTGAAAGGCATGTGAGTTAACCATTTCTCCAACGGGCCATATACATATTAATATTACTAAAATTAAGTTATGTTTACATCACAATATCATAATAAAATAATAAATTTTGTAATAAAATTATAACACAATTAATTTTATCATAAAAAAATTAATCTAAACAATATATTATCAAGTTTTTTTAATTTCAAATTTTTATCTTTTATTAAATATTAAATCAACAAAATTAAATCAATAAACAAACTTGTTATTAAAAATATAAAATGTTATAATTACCAACAGTTAGTGTAGAAATTAAATAGAAAAAAATAATAATATTAAACTTATAATTTTTAATAATAAAAGATGAGGTTTTATGAAAAAAAAAATATATTATTTACCAAAATTAGATTATGAATTTAATGAATTAGAACCTTTTATAGATAAAAAAACTATGGAATTACACTATGAAAAACATCATAGAAACTATTTTAATAATTTAAATATGTCTCTAGAAAAATATCCTAATTTAAAAGATGATTTAAGAACTATGTTAAAAAAACCTATTCTAATACCTGAAGATATAAAAACATCTATCCAAAATAATGGAGGAGGATATTTAAATCATATATTTTTTTGGAAAATATTAAAAAAAAGAGATAGCGAAAATAAACCTTCTCAAAAATTAAAACAATTAATAAATATTAATTTTCAAAGCTTAGAAAATTTTAAAGATAAATTTTCTAAAGAAGCTCAAAAACTTTTTGGTAGTGGTTGGGTATGGCTAATTTCAGATTTACAAAATAAACTTAAAATTATTTCAACAAAAAATCAAGATACAGTATTAAATATAGGAAACCCCATAATAGGTTTAGACGTTTGGGAACATGCTTATTATCTTTCTTATCAAAATCGTCGAATAGACTATATAGAAGCATTTTTTAATATTATAAATTGGATTCAAGCATCACAAAATATAGAAAAACCATTTTTTGAAAATATTGAAATATCCAAAGAAGTATAAATTAATATAATATAGTAAATATTCCAGTTTTTTTAGTTTTAATTTATTAAAATTTTATAATTCGATTTGAATTTTAAACTGATTTTATTCATTTTATTTAACTAAAGAAAGAAATTAATGTGTGTATTTATATTAGAAATATAGAAAAAAAAAAAATAGATATTATCAAAAGCTTATATCAATATGATTTTTATCAAGATGAACTAAAAAACAAAAATAAAAACATTTTACCAAATATTAATTTATTTAAGAATATAATTAAAAACATTAAATTAATTGATTGCATAATTAAAAAAAATTTATACAATTACAAAATAAATAGATTAAATAAGGTAGATAAAGCAATAATAAGATTTGCCACTATGGAATTATTAGAAAGAAAAAGATCACATAAGTTGATTATTAATGAAGCTATTGAAATAACTAAAGAATATTCTTCATTAGATAACCAAAAACAACATAAATTTAATAATAAAGTTTTACATCTTATCTATGAATATATAAAAAAAAATAAAAATGATTTTATAATTAAATATTAATTACTCATTTTTTTATTTAGTAATTGATTATTAATAAATAAAAAAAATAAGTGAAAAAAATGGAAAAATACATACAAGAAAAAATAGAAAAATTAAATTTTAAACAAATAACACCTATACAAAAAGAAATTTTTAAAAATTTTGAAACAAAATCAAATTTAGTATGTATATCCCCAACAGGAACTGGAAAAACACATGCTTATTTATTACCTATTTTAAGCAAAATAAAATGGAACAAAGACATTGTCCAAGCTGTTATAGTAGTTCCAACAAATGAATTAGTTTTTCAAATATTCGAAATGATAACAAAAATAGAAAATCAAAAAAATAAAATAAAAATTTTTTTTGGTGGAATGAACAAAATAAAAACAAATTCACAGCTCGACAAAAAACAGCCCATAATTATTATTGCTACTTTGAATAAACTATTTGAGTATGTTTATATACTAAAAAAGATAAATATACATAAATCTTCTTTTTTTATTTTAGATGAAGCTGATATGTTTTTTGAGCAAAAATCTTTACCTTTAATAAAAAATTTGTTGTCAAAATGGAAACCTAAAATTTTACTTTTATCAGCTTCTTTAACCAAAAACATGAAATCTTTCATAAATAAACATTTTGGAAAATCGATTTTTATTGATGTTAATAATAAAAGTAAATTAAATTTAAATTTTTACGCAGTAGAAAGTAGTGAAAAAAATCGTTTAAAAGATTTATTGTTTTTTTTGTATAAAATAAACCCATTCTTAGCTTTTATTTTTATATCCAAAAAAAAAGAACAACCATATGTATATAAAATACTAAAAAATAAAAAAATGAATGTTTTGGATTTTTCTTCTTATTTGTCAGTAAAAGAAAGAAGAAGAAAAATAATAGAGATTAAAAAAAACAAATATCAATATATTGTTACTACTGATATAGCATCTAGAGGATTAGACATTAAAGATATTTCTTGGATTATACATTATGATTTACCAAATAAAAACTTAGATTTTTTTAAACATAGAAGTGGTCGTGCAGGTAGAATGGGTAAAGAAGGTAATGTTATATTATTTTACGAGCAAAAAGAAAAAGAACTTTTATTGAAAATAGAAAAAAAAAACAATATAAAATTTAAAAAAATTTCATTAAGAAAGTCGCAAAAAAATGATAAAAATTGGTAGTCATGTTTCTTTTAAACAACCTTTATTATATTTAGGTTCTTTAAGGGAAGCTTTATATTTTGATTCTAATACCTTTATGATTTATACTGGAGCTCCTCAAAACACAATAAGAGTAAATTTAAATGAAACAAATATCAAACAAACTATAAAAGAAATTAAAAAAAATAATATTGATATAAATGATTTAATAGGTCATGCTCCTTATATAGTAAACTTAGCTAATCCTATATTAAAAAAAAGGCAATTTTCTATTGATTTTTTAACTCAAGAAATTTTGAGATTTTCCAAAATGGAAATCACAACAATGGTTTTACATCCTGGAAACGCTATTAATCAAAATAGAATAGAATCAATAAAATGGATATCAGAAGGCATAAATCAAATAATAAAAAACACTCCTCTGATTAAAACAAAAATAGCTTTAGAAACTATGTCTGGAAAAGGAAACGAAATAGGTTATTGTTTCGAAGAAATTAAAGATATCATAAATTTAATTGAAAATAAAAAAAGAATTTCAGTTTGTTTTGATACTTGTCATGTTTTTGATTCAGGTTATGATATAAAAAATAATTTTGAATTAGTAATGAATGAATTTAATTCTATAATTGGTTTTGAATATTTGAATGTTTTTCATATTAATGATTCTAAAAATTATTTAGGTAGTAAAAAAGATCGCCATGAAAATATTGGTTTTGGAAAAATAGGTTTTGATGCTTTAATCAAAATAATTTTTGAACCTAAATTTATAAAATTACCAAAAATACTAGAAACACCATTTATAAATGGATATCCACCTTATAAAGAAGAAATAGATATGATTAAAAAAAAAAAATTTAATTATAATCTAAAAAAATGAAACTAGAAAAAAAATTTTGGACAATAATGATATTTATTATTTTTTATAGGCTCATAATAAGCAATCCATTTATAATTCTCATCTAAAACAATAAAAGGTTTATATGTTTTTATCTGTCTATAATCTAAATAAATACCATTTCTAACTAATTTAATTAAATAACTACTTAAAATAATTTTCAAACAATTTTTAAAAAATTCTTTTTCATCAATCAAATCTTCTTTTGAGATTGTAAATAAACACTTAGATTTTTTCAAACAATATTCCCCTATACAAACCCTCACTAATTTTTTTAAAAATCCATAAGTATTCATTTGTGCAGCTATATCTCTTACTAAACTTCTAATATAAGTCCCTTTTGAAACTTTAGAATAAAAATAAACTTGATTTTTTAAAAAAAAAGATAATATCTTTAATTCATAAATATGGACTTCTTTAGGCGGAATATCTATTTTAATTCCTTTTCTAGCTAAATTATACATTTTTTGACCTCTAATTTTAACAGCAGAATACATAGGAGGTATTTGTAAATACTTCTTTTGATGAAAAAAATTAAAACTTTTTTGAATCATATCTAAATTCAAAATAATATCAAAATTCTCATTTATTAATTTTCCTGTAATATCTAAAGTATCGTAATTTTTATTAAAAACCATTATACCTTCATAACTTTTGTGTAATTTTTCAAATAAAAAAGATAATTTAGTAAAATTGTTTACCAAAACAATCAAAAGCCCTTCAGCAAAAGGATCTAAAGTTCCTGTATGTCCAACTTTTTTTAAATTAAATTTTTTTTTTATTTGTCTAATAGTATCATGAGATGTAATTCCTTTTTTTTTATAAACCAAAAAAAAACCATTCATAAAATATAAAAACCATACAACCTTTTCAAAATTTAAAAAAATAAAATAAATTACTTTTGATCAATAAAATTTAATAATTTTTCAAAAGAACAATAACCTATTTGTCTATTAATTTCCTTTCCTTTTTTATATAAAATTAGAGTAGGAAAACTTTTAATATTATTTGTAAAAACTAAATCTTGATACAAATCAACATCAATTTTAACTATTTTTATATCAGTTCTTTTTTCTTCTATTTTTTTTAAAATAGGCATTAACTGAATACAAGGAGAACACCAAGAAGCAAAAAAATCTAACAAAACATTTTCATTAGAAATAATAATTTTTTTTAAATCTATTTTATTATTTTCCATTAACTAAAACCCCTTTAAATATAATTTTTTTTGAATTAAATTAAATTAAAAATCACATAATTTTAATATTTTGTATATAATGATAAGATAATTGTTATTTTTTTTATTTTTTAAATGTTTTTTTATATATTCATTATATATTGAATTTCATAAATTTATTTAAAATATTTGATTGAATGGACTTGATATAAATAAACAACTATATTAGTTATATTAATGAAATTTAATAATTATTTAAAAAAATTTTTTAATTTTTAAAATAATATTTTTATTTATTAATATTTTATATAATTAAAAAATATAATTTTTTAGTCTAATTTAAAAATATACTAATAAAATCATAAAATAGAATGGCAAGTAAAAAAAATGATTAAATTAAAAAAAGTAAGCAAAATATATTTTGATCAAAAAACCAAAAAAAAAAAAATTGCTTTAGACCAAATTTCACTTAATTTACCAAATAAAGGAATAATATTTATTTATGGAAAATCAGGTTCTGGAAAAACTACTCTTTTTAAAATTATATCAGGATTAGAAAAAATAAGCTATGGAGAATTATACGTTAACAATATTCTGATATCTAATTTTCAACAAAAAAAGATAGATGATTATAGAAACGGTATGATAGCTTTTTCATTTCAAGATAATAATTTAATAGAACATTTAACTGTTTACGACAATATAATTTTAGGAGCAGAACTACAAGGAAAAAAAATAGAAGAAACATTTATCAATTCTCTTTTTAAAGAATTTGATTTAGATATTGAATTGAAAAATACAAAAGTAGAACAATTATCCGGAGGACAAAAACAAAGAATAGGTATTATACGTGCTCTTTTAAAAGATTCTGATATTGTATTAGCTGATGAACCTACATCAAATTTAGATGAAAAATCAAGCCAAAAAATTCTAAATAAATTTAAGGAAATATCAAAAGAAAAACTAGTAATAATTATTTCTCATAATTTATTAAATGCTTATGAATATTCAGATCGTATAATAGAAATAGAAAATAGTTGTATAAAAAAAGATATCACAAAAAAAGAATTAAGTAATATTGAACAAAAAGAAATAAATGATAAAATCAAAAAATCAATTCAAGAAAATATAGATAATAATTTTTATGAATTATATCTTAAATTAAATGAAAATTTATTTGAAGAAACAAAAGAAAAAAAAGATTATACAGATACTAATTATTTCAAAAAAATTAAATTAAAACCAAGTAATTTAAAATTCCGAAGTATCTGTAAAATAATTTCAAGAAGTTTTTGGAGAAAAAGAAAACTTAATAGTTTGTTTGTATTTATAATATTATTTTTTGTACTTTTTCCATATTCTCAATTTGCTATAAATATTAAAACTTACGCTTTTTATCAAAAAAAATTTTTTCTTCAAACTCTTTTAGAAAAAATAGCAAGTTCACTTAAAACACAAAACATGGATTCTACATTTGTAATGAAATCTTTAAAATTATTTTACACTTGTCTTATATTAAACAGTTTTTTTATTGTATTATCCAATAACAAAGAAGAAGAAATTAAAACTATTCAGTATATGGGAGGAAACATTTTTACTATTATAAAAATATTTCTTATAGAATCCCTTTTTTTTAGTATATTTATATCAATTGTACATATATTATTTATTTTATTTTATTGTTCGATAGCCTTACCTATCTTTTATTATCAAAATACCGAAGAGATTAAATTTTTTAATTATTTAACATCTTATTTTCCTTTAGAAAAATATCTAATAAAATATAAATACTTTATAAATAAAGAAAATTTGAGTGAACATCAAATATGGTTAGAATCAATTGGACCAAAAATTTTGTTTGTTCTTCAAAAATACAAAAATCAGCAAATAAATTCAATATTTGAAGTTAACGATTTTTTTAACAATTTAGAATTATCTTCTTGTTCTTTGTTCCAAACAATAAAAAATATTTGGTCATACAATAATGCTGATTTCATAATTAACTTTTTTTCTCTAAAACCATTATATAGAATAATAAACTTAATAATAAGTATATTTATGTGTTTATTTTTAATTTTATTTCTTGCAAATTTAATAACATTCTTTTTATCTCGTATAAAAAAAAAGAATCATAAATTAAACTAAACTAAAATAAAATGATGAAATCACAAAATTAAATTAAATCAGGTTTATAAAAACATTTTTTTGATAAAACATTTAAAGGTTCTGTAAAAGTACCTTTTTTTATTTCTTCTAATTTTTCACCCAAAGTATTCATTTTAGAATCAATATCATCTAAAAACCATAACAAAAGAGCTTCACTAATTTGGGGTTTTTTAGCAGAACCATATTCTAATAAACCATGATGCGAAATAAGTAAATGCTTTAAAAGTAAAATCTCTTCACTATCTTGAACACCTAAACACAAAGCCTCTTCATGAATACTATTAACACCTAAAATTAAATGACCTAACAAAATACCTTCCTTATTATAAACTTTTTCCTCAAAATTAAATTCACTAACTTTAGCCATATCATGTAATATAATACCAGAATAAATTAAATCAGCATTTAAGTATGAATATTTTTTTAAGAAAACTTCAGACATTTCTAACATACTTAAAGTATGATATCCTAATCCTCCATAATAAACATGATGCATTTTAAAAGCTGCTGGAGTTATTAAAAATTTATTTTTATTTTTTTTATATAAATTAGAAGTAATTTGAAATAAAATTTTATTTTTGATTAAAGACAAAAAATATTCTATTTTTGAGCCTATATTATTAAAAGAAATAAGTGAACAAGGGAAAAAATATGAATAAAACTTATAAATTTTATCTAAATCAAAAATTTTTTCAATAAAACAATTTTTAATAGATACAAAAAATTTTTTTTCTTTTTCTAATGAATAAATAGTTTCAAAAAAATAAATTCTCTCTTTAAAAATTTTTTCTGCAAAATCTTCTATTTTAATATTTATTACGAATTTTTCCGGTAATAAAATATCAACATTATAAAAATTATCTCCTTTATTAATGTTAACTATTTTTCCTATAAAGGAATATTTTTCTCCAACTTTCTTATCTTTTAAAAAATCTTTTTTTATTTTACACATTATCAATTTTACTCTTCTTTGAACTGTTTCAACAAAATAGTACTATTACAAAAATACGTTTTTTAAAATTTTAGCTATATTTTTTATTCTTTTTTTATAATTATTTATTAAAAAATACTAAAATTTTTTACTTAACTGTCCTTATCATAACTCAAAACAATAAAAAGTCAACTACTAATTAAAAGATTTTTAAAAAAATAAAAAAAAATTCAGACAAAAGTGCTTTTACAATATTAATAGGAATAGTATTACCAATTTGACAATAAATAGAAATGATATTTAAGCTAAATTTTCATTGATCTGAAAAAGATTGAATACGATAGTATATTTTCTAATAGTTAAAGGTCTTGTTTCGAATGAATAGTATCTTTCAATTTGTTTTTGTTGGCAGAGGTATTTAAGGTTAAAAAATAGTTCGTCCTAAGATAATCTTATGGTTATTCCTGTTTTCCACCATTTTGATAATAATTTTACCCATATAAATTTTAGCTATTTCAATGGGTAAATGACAATGACAACCTCATCCTGGAAGCACTAATATTGGTAAAGACAATTCAAACTTAAAATTTAAATATTTTCTAATAACGACAAAAAAAACTCTTTTTTTTTTTTTTTAGTTAATTGATAATCCCGATCATTTAATAATTAATATTATATTTTATAATTACTTTTTATTAAAGCGTGTAATATTATTCAAGTATTTTTTTTTAAGTGAAAATAAAAAATAATAAGACTTTATATTTAATTCTAATACTTATTTTTGATATAATTTTTTCTTAAAAAAGTCAGCATAAATAGTTACTTTTCTTTTTTTTAGATATAATACCAGTAGTTAATAAATAATTTGACTATTTTAAAAAAAGAAAATAAAAAAATTTTATTTCTTTTTTTTCAGTCAAAATAGTTTTTCTCGCGGTACACTTTTTTTGGGCCATATTCTTGGGTATGGTTTTTTTTGAAAATAAGATTACATTCTTGTTTTAAGTTCTCTTTAAAAATAAAAGTTGGTTAAAATTCTGCTTTTTTTTATGTTTATAACATGTCGGTTTAATAGTTGAAGACGACGAGATTTTCTAAAGGATTTACGGTTTAATCTTTTTAAAGTTCCTAAGTTTGAATATTTTTAGTTATAATTTCGTAACCTTTTTTAAAAGATGTTTAAAGTTGCCTAAGCTTCTTAGAATTTATTTCGAATAACACTATAGATGTTTGGAAAGAACTTCCATGAGAAACTATCAGTTCAGTCTGGTTCGGTCTAATTTAACTATAAAATATCATAAAATATAATGTTCGATAAATAAAATAATCAAATAAGTGGTTAATTATTATTTATTTACAAATATTATTCCATTTATTTTTCTGAATTTAAATTTATTAATAAGATATAAATTTATTCTATCTTCTAATTCTAATAATTTATTTTCTAACTTACTTAAAATATCTACTATTTTTTTTAAAATGTCTACTATTTTTTTTTTTGAATTCGAACTTAAACTTATTTTTTTTTGATAACTCGAAAAAGAAACAGCAGCAATATTTTTATTTTTATTCATTGCAAAAATATAATTTGGATGATAAAAAATAGAAATTAAAATAACTAAAATAGTAGAAAATATAAATATCAAAAAATTATTTTTGTGTTTCATTTTGTTTATTTTAAATTTCATATTTATTTTTAAAAAATCCTTTCTTTTTAAAAAAATATCTCAAAAATATCTTGTTATTGTAATGATTTTTTATTAAAATTTAACTATTTAAATAATTGTTAATCTCATGAGAAAAATAATAATTCAGGTCAAAATAAAATTGAATTAAAATAACCAAATAAATTTTATCAATTAATAAATAAAATTAAATTATTAAAAATTAGAACGAATAGACTATATAAGATTATAGTCTTTATTATATTTAATTTTACAAAATTTTACTATTATTATTATTTTTATATTACATTTATATTAATTAAAATTTTTTTCATAATTTTTCAATTTCCGAAAGTATAGGAAAACAATTTTTCAATTTTCTTAAAAAAACAATAGCATTAGTTTTTTTAATGTCTAAAAAAGCTTTTTTTAAATATTTTTGACTAAAAATTTTTTTCAATTCTTCTATTAATATTTCGTTTTTAATTTTTTCTAATAAAAAAATATTTTGAATTAAAACTTTTAGAGTATTAATTTCTATATCAAAATTTAATTTAGCTTGTAAATAAAAAATCCTTAGCATTCTTACAACATCTTCAGTTAATTTTTGATAAGGATCACCAATTGTTCTTATTTTTTTTTTTCTTAAATCTTCACAACCATGAAAATAATCAATTAAATTATTATTTTCATCCATTAAAATACTATTAATAGTGAAATCACGTCTATAAATATCTTCTTTTATATCAGAAATAAAACAAATATAAGAAGGATGCCTATAATCTAAATAAGGACCTTCTTTTCTATAAGAAGTAATATCAAAATAAATTTTTTCAAAATAAACTTTAACTGTACCATATTTTTCTCTGAAACTTTTTTTTATATATTCAAAATTTTTTTTAATTTCTTCAATTGAAGCATTCGTTGTAATATCTATATCATCAAAAGAGATATTAGAAAGAAAATCTCTAATTGCTCCTCCTACTATATAAGCTTCAAAACCTTTTTTTTTAAGTATTTTTAATAATTCTTGACTTTTTTTTATTTTATATTTAGATTCAGAAATCAAAATATTTTTACTCAACTTTAAACTCCTAAAAAAATATCAAAATTTAATAATTCCTACACCAATTACATTATTTCCTAAATGAGCTAATATTGATGATGAAACAGGTATTTCTAAGATATTATTTATTTGAAACTCTTTTTCTAAACTTTTTTTGAAACTATCTTTTATTTTATCTTCATATAAAACATATAGCAAATAAATTAAAAAATTTTTTTTATTAACTCCTTCGATATAATCTTTTATTTTTTTAATAATAAAAGAAAAAGCACTTTCCAATTGTATTTTTTTACTAATAATGTTTATATCACAATTTTCATTAAGCTGCAAAATAGGTTTTATTCTAAATAAACGTCCAAAAAAACCTTTAGTTTGGTTTAAACGACCGCTAAAAATCAGACGGTCTAAAGAATTAACTATAAAAAAAATAGTATTATTTTTTTTTAGCCAATCTAGATGTTTAATCACCTTTTCTACTGAAAAGCCATTTGAAAAAAGACGTTCAGCTTCAATAGCAAAATAACCTTCTGAAAAAGAAATAGTATTTGTATCATAAGGAATTATCTCAAATTTTTTAACTTCTCTTTGTAAAATTTTTTTAGCTTGAACAACAGTATTGTAAGTTCCGCTGAGTTTCGGAGAAAGAGTAGGGATAAAAACTTTTTTATAGCCTTTTTTAAACAAATCTTTAAAATAAGTAATCAAATCACCTAAAGATGGTTGTGAAGTCTTAATTACAATTTTATAATTTTCTTTTAATAATTTAGAACAATAAGATGGTGTAATATCTTTGCCATCTATATATTCCTTATTATCAATAAAAATTTTAATCCTTATTAAATCAATATTTTTTGGTTTATCTTTATAATAATCCAAACAACTTGTGGATATAGAAGATACTTTTATATTTATATTATCTTTATGATCTTTTTCTGAAAATGATTGCATATTTTCCTCGCAAACTTAGTATATTTTTTTTATATTCAAATAAAAAAATAAAAATGAATTTTAATAAAATTTTCAACATTTCTTTTTTTTAATAAATGTTTTAATAAAGTTTAATAAATTCTTCTGACTATAGGAATTTAACAAAATCTTCAGGTTCTAATTTGAAAGATTTTTTAACTATTTCTTCACTTTCAACTTTTTTACCAATAGCAATTAAAATAATTGGTAAATAATTAAAAGGAATATTGAATAAATTATTCAATTTATTAAAATGACAACCACCAATATAACAACAATTATATCCTAAATCTTGTGAAGCTATAATAAAATGAAGAGAAATAATACCTAATTCTAGAAAAAGTTCATTTTTTAAACTATTTTGGTCTAAAAAATTATACTGTTTTCTTATTTGTTCTAATATAAATTTCTTTTGATCAATCGTAATTTCTTTATTCTCTAATCTGGAATTATAAATCTTTTCACTTAAATCTATTTTATTCATGTTTCCACATAATAAAACCATAGCAGAACTAGTTTCTAATTGAACTTTATTACCTATCAAACATTCTTTTAATTTATTTTTATTAAATTCGCTTTCAATAACAAAAAAAAACCAAGGTTGTAAATTAAAAGAAGAAGGAGTATAACGAATTTCTTTAAAAATTTTAGTCCAAATATATTTAGGTATTTTATGTTGTTTTTTAAAACATCTTATTGTTTCTATATTCATAATACTAATTTTTCCTATTAATTACTTATTTTTTATTTAACATTTTCATTTTAAATTTAAAATTTTAAAATTTTATTATAAACAAAAATTTTTATATAAGAAACAATTTCGAATAATTTCATAATTATTATCTAATATTTCGATATTTTCTTTGAATATAATCTAGTTTTTAAATATAGATTTGAATAATATGTTTCTAATTATGATTAATTAGTTATAATACTAGTTATAGTTAATAAATAAAAAATTAAATAAAAATATAAACAAATATAAAATTTTTTTAAATTTAATTAACTAAATAAAGTATACCTATAATATACATATTTTGGTCTAAATTATAAACAAAAATATATAAAAAACAAATAATATTGAAACAAATAAAAAAATAAATATTAAAAATAATAAAATAATTTAAAATTTAAATTAAGAAAAAATATATAGTGAAAATTTTACTCTCTTACTGATTCAACAATATCAATTAAATATAAAATAAGAGTATTAATTTTATAATATCATTATTTAATTTTAATAAGGTTTAAATTAATATATTATTCATTTACTAATTAAAAAAAAATAAAAAGAAAATTAGAATAGAAAATAATATGGCTTTATCTGAATTATTCAAAATTATACCCAACAATTTTTTTCAATTACTTACATCTACTAATAAAAATATTTATGTTGATTGTTTACTTATTTTAGAAAAATTACTGAATCAAACAGAATATTCTCATATTGATAAAAATGTAGCTATTAAAGCCTTAGAAAATTATTTTAATAATAAATCTGATCTTATATTAGAAGATGAAAATTATAATAAAGAAGTAATTATTAATAATAGACAAAAAGCGTTTAAAATTATTTATATGTTAAAAAAAAATGGTTGGCTAGGAGAAGAACGAATTAACCATAGTACTATAAACTTAAATTTTTTCGATTATAGTTTAGAAATGATAAACTTTTTTAAAAAAACACTAAATGATATAAAAAAAGAATCTATAGGAGATATTTATAGTATTTATTCTTTATTAAAATTTTTTTTAATCGAAAAAAATTATGCAACATTTCATGAAGTTATTTTAAAAACACAAAATTTAATTATTAAATTACAAATTTTAAAAGCAAATATTTATCGTTTTTATCATCAATTGTTAAATATTAGTTTTAAAAACAATATTAAAGAAATATTAGAACAATTATTATTAGATTATAAAAAAAATTTTTTTGATTATTCATATTATTCGTTAAAAACAAATGATAATTTTTTCAAATATAAAAGAAAAATAAATTTTTTTTTAGAAAAAATTCAAAAAAACAAAGAATATAATAATTTTCTATACACAGAATTATTAAAAATTAATAATATTTCATTTTCAAAAGCTTCAGAAACAATAAATTTCGAAATAGAAAATATAAAACAAAATTTTATGAAAATTGATAAATTAATAGAAATTATAGATAAAAAAAACGAACAATATTTACAAAAAGCTTGTGAAAAAATATTATTTTTCAATAATCTTAGAGATAATTCTAAAAATATTTTAAATTTTATTATTAAAATTATTTTTGAAAACAAAATAGAATATCAAAAATTTTTTCATTTTCAATATATTAGAAATTTAGATAAAATGTCTCTATACAAACCTAGATTTTGTAAAAGAGAAATAAATATAAGTCCTTTAATACAAATAAATTCAAAAATAGAAAAAAATATAAAAAAAAAGAAAGATATTTTTTTAAATAAAGATTATTTCTATAACAAACAAAATATTAATATCTTCGTAGAAAAAATATTAAAAACAAAAAATCCTTTAAAAGCATCAGATATAAATTTAGAAAATAACAAAAATATAACTAGATTAATTTTAATTTATCTTTATTCCCATTCTACAAAAGAAAAAAATAATTATAAAATCAAACGTTTAAATAAAAAAGTATATTGTAAAAAAGTCAAATTTTATGATTTTCTAATTTTTAAAAAATAAAATAGTTTTTTTTTAAAAAAAAATAATAAATGATAAAATTACTAATGTAAGATTTTTTTTATGAATATTTTTTTATAAGTATTTCAAAAATAAATCTATTATAAAAATATATTTGAAAATATTTTTAATGTAATAATAAAATTAAACTTAATTTAATTTGAAATAAGAAAGGATTATATAAAATAAATTTTTGATAAATTATGATAAATTTTAATTTAAATATATTTGATTTTACCAATTAAATTAATTTATCAAAAATTAAATTAATATAAAAAAATATTTATTATGAAAGGATTAATGGTTTTACATAACAACTTCGAAGATTGCGAAGCGATAGTAACAAGAGCAGTTTTAATCAAATCAAATATAAAAGTTAAAACTGCAACACCCAATCCAAATTTAAATGTAACATCTTCAACAAAACTAAAAATCAAAACAGATATTTTAACAACAGAATTAAATCTCAATAATGATAAATATGATTTTTTAATTTTACCTGGAGGACCTTACGTTCAAGAATTGTTTTTAGAAGAAAATAAATCATATCTAAAAAACTTATTCAACATAATAAAATATTTTTCTCAAAATAAAAAAGTTATAGGAGCTATATGTGCTGCACCTTCTTTTTTAGGAAAAATAGGTTTATTAAAAAACAAAAAATTTACTTGTTATCCAGGATATGAAAAATATATTGATGGAATATATTGTCCTTTATCTAAAGCTATCACTAGTGATAATTTAATCACTTCTCGTTCTCCAGATACAGTTTTTCAATTTGCTGAACATTTAATAAAAAAACTAATTATATAAATACAACTTGTTGGGTTTTTATTTTATTTTTTTTTAATTTTAAAAAACTATTTTTTTTAAAAAAAAATTTTTTGAAAATAAAAATAGAAAAGGACAAATTCAAAAAATACTTATGAAAAAAAATCAAAAAAAAGAAATTTTGGGGTTACCAATAGTAACTGTTATTATTATTTTATTGATAAGTATTATCAATATAGCGATTTCTTACAATTATAAAAATTCATCTTTTGACAAATCATTTCATAACATTATATCTACAATAGTTTTTGCTATGTCTATTGGAGCCGTATTCAAAATAGTAGGAGAAAAAGTTCCTATTTTAAAAGATATAGGCGGAGGAGCTACATTATGTCTATTAGTTCCAGCTTTTATTTTTAATTATCAATTTACAAATTTTGGAAATGAGTTTATAAAATTTCAAAACGCATTCAAAGAAAAAGCGAAATTCCTAAATTCTAACTATATAAATAATGGTAATGGTATAGGTTTTTCAGATTTTTTTGTTGCTGGTTTAGTCGCAGGAAGTCTTTTAAGTATTCCTAAATGTTTAATTAAGAAAACTTTAAAAAAATTTCTACCACTTGTTTTAATTTCATTAACTATTTCAGCTACAATAGTAGCAATATTAGGTTTTTTATTTCAACCAATAAAAGGAATTGACGCTATTCCTGGATGTAATGCCGGAGGATGGGCAAATGCTATATTCTTTATTTTTGTACCAATTTCTTCAGGAGGAATAACATGCGGAATAGTCCCTTTAACACAAGTTTTTTCTCAAGGAAACTCAAATTACGTTGACTTATACAGATCTCATATTATATCTTCTTTATTAATTGGAGGTATTGCAAGTATTATGTTCAGCGGACTGATAAAAAAATTTTTTGGTAATTCAAAATACAATAGCAAAGAAGGTACTTTAGAAAAATATACAGAAAAAGAAAATCAAAAACAAACAACAATACTAAAAGAAAATAAAACAAAAATAATAAGTGATGAAAACAATATTTCTAATATAACAACAGGTTTATTTTTAACATTTGGATTATATACTTTAAGTAATATATTTAAAAATTTGTTATCTTTAATAAGTCCTTCTATTAAAAATTATATACCTCCTACAATTGTGTTCTTAGTAATGTTAATTATGTTCCTAAAAATATTTGATTTAATATCTAATTACTATACAAATTGTATACAAAAATCTTCTGAATTAATAACAAAAACTTTTTCTTCAGCAATACTTGTTATAGTCGGTATTGGTACAGATATTAACAAAATAATTTCAAGTCTAAGCAATATTTCTTTTTTATTAACTTGTTTAACTTGTGTCTTAACTACAGCTTTGGCAGCAGCTATAATCGGAAATAAAATAGGTTATTATCCAGTTCAATCTTCTATAGCGGCTGGTTTATGTGCTAATAGTATAGGAGGGGCTGGTAATTTAGCTATTTTAGAAGCATCATCAGAACCAAAATTATTACCTTATGCTCAAATATCTACAAGATTAGGCGGAGATATTATAGTTATCATAGCAAGCATTTTATTTCCTATTATTTTTAATCAACTACCATTAACAATAAAATAATTAATAAAAAGTATATATTAAGATATTAATGAAAACACAATTATCCCTATTTAAAATAAAAAAAAAATATTTATTTAACTTTTTTGAAAATTATACAAAAAAAGAATTAATAGAATTCGCTATTAAAATGATAGAAACAGAATTATATTGTTATCCTTCTTTAGGTTTAGTATCTTTTAAAGATTCTGGATGTCATTTAGATATGAATTTTAAAACTTTCTTAAAATCTAAAAATACTTTTTACCTTTTTTTTTACAAAATTTTTGATTTAGCCAAAAATAAAAAAAATCTTAATTTTGAAAAATTAAGAAATATCAGTATTAATCAAGAAAAAAGAATGTTCAAAATAACTAAAAATATTAATACACACAAAGGATTAATTTTTTCTTTTGGAATAATATTTTATATAGCTTCATATAGTTTAATTAATAAAATTTCTTTTTATTCATGGTCTGAATTAATTAAGAATTTTGTAAAACCTTTAGAAAAAGACTTTTTATTATTTAATAATAAAACTAAAGGAGAACAAATATTTAACAAATATAATATAAAAGGCGCCAGAGGTGAAGCTCTAAACGGATATAAAAACGTTTTTAATAAAGGAATCCCTTTTATCAAAAAATGCTTAAAAAAGTATCCAAATTTAAAAAAAAAAGACATATACTTATGTTTATTAATATTTTATTTAAAAAAAATAGATGATACTACTTTAATTTCTAAAATAGGATATACAAAAACAAAAAAAATAAAAAAAAAAGCAAAAATTTTAATTAATAATTTGATAACAAAAAATTTTTATTTTTTTAAAAAAAAAATTATGATAAAAAATGAATATTTTAAAAAAGAAAAAATATCTCCTGGAGGATGCGCTGATCTTTGTGTTATTACTTTATTTTTATTTTTTCTTTATTCTTTTGATCATAATTGAAAATAATTTTACATTTATTTTAAAATTTAAAAAAATTTAAAAAAATATATTAATTTTTAGATTAGATTAAAGATTATGACAAAAATAATAAAAGGAATAAATAAATTAAAAATGAACAAGATTAATAATCATATAGCAAAATTAAAAAAAATGCCTATAAGTGTAATAGTAAGAACTAAAACATTTGAAGATGCACAAAAAGTTTTAAAAAATACAATTGAAAACGGATTTTTTTTTGCAGAAATAACATTAACTATTCCTAATGCATTTCAATTAATTTATGAAACAAAAAAAAAATACAATAAAATTATGATAGGAGCTGGAACAGTTCTTACTTTAAAAGAAGCTGAAAAATCAATAAAATTAGGAGCCGATTATCTAGTTTCTCCTGTTTATAATGAAGAAATTTTAGAATGGTCATTAAAAAAAGACATTTTATATATTCCTGGAGTGATGACTGTAAATGAAATGTATAATGTTACTAAAAAAGGCGCTCAAATCTTTAAACTTTACCCTTCGACTTTTTTGCATCACGAAACATTAAAACTTATAAAACAACCATTCCCAAATTTTAATATACTTGCTACTGGAGGAATCGATTTAAGCAATATGAAATATTATTTCGAAGCAGGAGTTTTAGCTGTTGGTATTACAGGAATTTTAGGTGGTGCTAGTAAAATAGTAAAAGAAAAAGAAATAGCCAATCTATCTAAACAATATATATTGGCTATCCAAAAAATTTTGAAAGAAAAGAGTTATTAATTTTGACACATTATAATAATAAAAAAAAAGAAAATTCTCAAAATAAGATTAATTTTTGTGGTTCTCTAGAATCAGGTGATTGTTTAGTAACTATTGAAGAAAATAAAGAAGATAAAATTAATATACATATTAGTTCACCTTTTATTAGGCAATTTGGAAAAAAAATTAAAAAAATTTCTTTAGACATTTTGGTAAAAAATAACATAAATTCTTGTAATTTAATTATTCAAGATCAAGGAGCTATTGATGAAGTTATAAAATCTCGTATTATAACAGTTTTAAACAAAATGGAAAAAATACATAAAAAATAAATAATTCATAATAAATATTTTCTAAATTTTAAATTATTAAATTTAAGTTTGTTTTTTTTAAATTATTTTCCAAAATTAAAAGAAAAGAGAAAAAATGAAAAAAAATAGAAAAACAATGTTATTTGTCCCTGGGAATAAACCTTCTTTATTTAAAGATGTAATTTCTTACGAAATGGATACTGTAATGTTTGATTTAGAGGATTCTATTAGCATAGAAGAAAAAGATGCAGCTAGAGAATTAACAAAAAATATGATTAATTTTTTTAATTATAACAAATATAATATAGAAGTTTGTGTAAGAATAAATCATTTTGATACTCCTTTTTATCAAAACGATTTAAAAGAAATAGTAGGTTTATCTAAAACTAATTTAATACGTTTGCCTAAAATAGAAACAAAAGAAGAAATTCAAAAAGTAATTGAAGACATTGAAAAAATAGAAAAAAAAACAAACAAAAAAGATCAAATTAAAATATTTTGTGCTTTAGAAAGCGCCAAAGGTATTTTAAATGCTTTTCAAATAGCTAATTCATCTCCCAGAATAACAGGAATTGCTTTGGGAGGAATAGATTATTTACTAGATCTAAATGCTTCTAAAACAAATGAAGGAAATGAATTGCTTTTTGCTAGACATATGATTGTTCACGCTGCCAGATCAGCTAAAATAGATGCTTTTGATTGTATTTATAACAATATTAACGATAATGAAGGTTTAAGAAAAGAAGCTGAATTTGTAAAAAAACTAGGATTTTCAGGAAAATCAGCTATTCATCCTAATCAGTTAGAAATAATTAATGAAATATTCAAACCTAGTCAAGAAGAAATAGAAGAATCTTTAAAAATTTTAACAATATATTCTGAACATATAAAAAATAATAAAAATGGTGTATTTTCTATAAATGGTAAAATGATAGATAAACCTGTTTTACAAAATGCAGAAAATATTTTATCCAAAGCTAATATAAAAAAACCTTTTTAAAATTTAAAATATAAAAAATTATTTAAATTAATATAATAATTTAGTACATATAATATATATAAAATATAGATAAATAATAGAGATAAACAATATAATGAAAGATATAAACATAAAAATTTTAGATAATATAAAAAAAAAATATAATTGCAATTACGAATTTTATAATAAAGATAAAAAAAACAAATTGAATAAAAATAAAAGTAAAATAGTATCTTCAATAAAAGAAGCCATTATTAAAAGTGGTTTAAAAGATAATATGACCATTTCTTTTCATCATCATTTTAGACACGGTGATTATACTGCAGAACAAGTAATGGAAGTTATTGATCAACTAAATATTAAAAATTTAACAATAACAGCTTCTTCTTTTACAAAATCACATGATTGTTTTGTTAAATATATTAAAAAAGGTATTATTATAGGATTAGAAGGTTCAGCATTAAGAGGAAAATTAGGAGATGCTATTTCTGAAGGAATTTTAAACAAACCTACTATTATTCGTTCTCACGGAGGAAGAGCAAGAGCAATTAAAAATGGAGAATGTCAAATAGATGTAGCATTTTTGTCAGCATCTAGTAGTGATGAAATGGGTAATGCAAATGGAGTTATTGGACA
This sequence comes from 'Cynodon dactylon' phytoplasma, assembly GCF_009268075.1. Classification (GTDB taxonomy): domain Bacteria; phylum Bacillota_I; class Bacilli_A; order Acholeplasmatales; family Acholeplasmataceae; genus Phytoplasma; species Phytoplasma cynodontis. The sequence continues at coordinate 117,517 of NZ_VWOH01000001.1, forward strand.
ATCTTGTGTAGGTTCTTTAGGATACCCAATAGTTGATGCACAGTATGCAAAAAAAGTAATTATTTTAACAGATACTTTAGTAACATTCCCTAATAACCCTATTTCGATTTCACAAATTTATGTAGATTACGTTGTAATAGTAGATAAAATAGGTGATAATTCAAAAATTTCTTCAAACGAAATACATAGCACTTTTAACCCTAAAGAAATACAAATTGCCAAAAACATAGTTAAAGTAATAGAAAATACTTCTTATTTTAAAAATGGATTTTCTTTTCAAACAGGAACAGGAGGAGCTTCTCAAGCATCTTTAATGATATTGAAAGATATAATGATTAAAAAAAATATAAAAGCTTCTTTTTTTTTAGGAGGAATTATAAAACCCCAAGTAGATTTATTAAAAATGGGGTTAGTAGAAAAATTATTAGATGTTCAATCTTTTGATTTAGAAGCTATACAATCTATAAAAGATAACAAAAATCATATTGAAATTTCCGCTTCTTTTTATGCTGATGGTTTATGTAAAAGTTGTGCAGTAAACAAATTAAATTTCGGTATTTTAAGTGCTTTAGAAATAGATATTAATTTTAATTGTAATGTATTAACAGGAGCTAATGGTTATATCCGAGGAGCCTCAGGAGGTCATTCAGATGTAGCTTTCGGAAGCGACATTTCTATAGTAGCACTTCCACTTATAAGAGGAAGAATACCTACTATAACTAAAAAAGTTCAAACTATAGTAACACCAGGATATGATATAGATATAGTTGTGACAGATATCGGGATTGCTGTAAATCCTATAAGAAAAGATTTGATTCAAAATTTTAAAGAAAAAAATATAAATTTAATTAGTATTGAAAATATGCAAAAAATAGCATATAGCATAACCAGTGAACCAGACGAAATAGAATATGACAAAAATAAGATTGTATCTTTAGTAGAATATAGAGATGGAACATTAATTGACGTTATATACAAAATTAAACCATTTGTTTTATAAAAATGATATTTTTATTAAAAAAATATATAAAAAAAAGAAACAAATATAACAAACATAAAGAACAAAATATTCTATATTCTAGAGAAAAAAGATATCTAAAGCAAAAACAAATTTTAAAAAAATACAAAAAAGGTTTATTAATAATATCATTAAATATTCCTGGTATTAATAAAACAAAAAAAATATATAAACTTTTTTTAAAAAAAATATTCTATGAAAAAATAATAGTTTTTTTGAAAAAAGAAAAAATATTTTTTTTTTATTATAAAAATGAAAAAATTATTAAAGATGATGCTGGTTTCTATTTAAATTTAATTTTAAACAAATACACACAAAGATCATTGAATAAAATTAAAAAAAAAATAATAAAATTAGAAAATAGTAATGAAATTTTTAGTTTATTAGATATAGATATAATGAATATATTTCATACAAAGATAAAAAGAAGTGATTTAAAAATAAATCCTCGAAAATGTTTTTTATGTAACAAAAATGCCAAATTATGTTCTTTTAAAAAAAATCATAGTTTAAAAAAAATATTATCCTTTTTAAAAAAAAAAATAAAAAAATTTTTATTAAAATATAAATAAAATACTAAATAAAAACAAATATATCTTGATAAAAATTTATATTTTTATTTTTTTAATTCATAATAATTATATTATTTTTGAGACAAAACTTCTTTAATATCCTTCAATATATCAATTTGTTGTTGTTCTAAAATTTCTAAATTTTTATTTAAATTAGGTTGTGTATTGACAGCAGCTACTTTATTATCATCTTTTTGTTCAACTTTTTTGAAAAAATAAACTAAAATGATATAAAGAAAAAAAGATACTAATAAAAATTCAAACACATTTTGTAAAAAAATACCATAATTAATATAAATATCAGAACCTAATTGAAATTTTAATGAACTTAGATCCTTTGTTCTACTAAAAATAAAAGTTAAAGGAGGCATAATAATATCTGTAGATAAAGAACTAACAACTTTAGTAAATAACTGTCCCATTATAAAAGCAACAGAAAGTTTTATAACATCTCCCTTACTAATAAAATTTTTAAAACCATCTCTAAAACTTTTAACTTTTTTTAAATCTAATTTCATAATTTAATCTTAATCTCACTTTCTTGTAAATTAAAATCTTTTAAATTTTTGAAATCTTTTTAACAAACAAAATATTCTAAATCTAAAAATTATCTTTTATTAAATTTATCAAAAGTAATCAGAAGAATTATAACATACATATTTAACAAAAAAAATTATTACATACTAATTAAAGTATTTTTTTGTGGAAAATGATACTTATGATATAATTATTACGATGTAATTTTCTATTATTAATATTTTAATTTCAATTATATTTTATATTAAGTATTAAATCTTGATAATTTTATATTCTTTTATATAATTTTTTGAAAATATAATATAAAATAAAAAATATATTATTTTGAAAAAGGAATGTAGTTATAATATTGTGAATATAGAACAATTTTTTGATCAAGTAAGCAAATTCTATCATAATAATACAATTGGATTTTTTTTTATTGTTTTATTGATATTTATAACTTTAGCGCTTATAGGTCCAATCATTTCAATTATATTTTTTTTGATAAAAATTATTTTTAAGATTTTATACAATATTTTCATATTTAACTGGAATTTTATATTCGGAATAAACGAAAAAGATAAGAAAAACACAGAAATGCCACAAATTTCAATTAACAATAAAACTTCTGATTATAATCAAAATAAAGATCTAACTTTAATAGAAATGAAAATTTTAGAAATAAATCAAAAAGAAAATAGGCAATCATATCATAATTTAATGAAATTAGAACTAAATCAACATAAATTAGAAAATAAAATAGAATTAAATGAACAAAAAAATTATTTTGAAAAAAAAATGTTAGAACAACAAATTAAATTTTTAGAAAAAGAAATAGATAAAATAAAAAATAAAGAACAAAAAATAAAAATAGAAAATAAAAATAAAGAAAATAATCAAAATAAAGAAAAAAATATTAATAAAGAAGAATTGGATTCTTTAACGAAAGATAAAGATTTAATAAAACAAATTCCTGATTATTTAAAAACAATATTTTATAAAATAAAAAATTTAGAAAATATACAATTTTATATATTAAATAATGTAGCAAAAAATGCAAATGAAAATTCATATTATGATGAAAATAACCATATTTTTTATATTAATCCAAAAGATTTATTATTTATAAAAAAAATTCTAACTAAAAAAAATCAAACATTAAACAATTTCTTAGTTGATAAAGAATAAAATATTTTAAAAAAAAATTCAAAAATATTATTTTTGAATTTTTTTTATTAAAAATTATTTTAACTCTAAATATTGTTTAGGTTCTGGTTTATCTTGTTTTTTATTGATTTTAATTTTTAATAAACCATTTAAAACACTACCTTGAATATCTTCCATAGTTAAATTACTATTAATTTTAAAACTTCTTTTAATAATAGCTTTAGGTCTTTCTTGTCTTAAATAATGTTCTTGTTCTTCTTGATTTTGTTTCTCTTCTTTTTTTTCAGATTCCATAGGAATAGATGTCTCAATTGTTAATTTATTTTTTTCTAAACTTATTTTTATATCTTCTTTTGTCAATCCTGGAACATTAGCTATTAAAAGATAATGATCTTTTTTATCTATTATATCTGTAGGCATAGGATTAATATAACTATTAGGAAAAGATACACTTCTTAAATCATCAAATAAATCTTCTAACAAAGCATTTTTTTGACTGATTAAATCTAAAAACATAAAATAATCAACTCCTTCAATTTTTTATAAATTTTTATAATAATAAAAATTTTATTTATATCTAAAAAGAGAAATTATAATCAAAGTTTTATTTTGTCTACTTTATTAAACTAAATACAAAAATATTTTATCAATTAATTTTAGCAAAGTCAACATTGTATTGCTAACTTTTTTACTTAATTTTTAAATTTAAATAACAATAATTATTAAAAAATATTTAATAAATAAATATTTCTATTAATTCACTAAAGAATTAAGAAAAATTAATATAAATTTATTGTTATAATAATTAGTGAATATTTTAACTAATTATAGAGTTAATAAAATATTTATTGTATAATAATATATGTATTTAATATAAAAACGAAAATATATATTTAAAATTTTAATACGACAGAAATTTAGTATTAAAAAAACGGATAAAAGATAAACAAATTATATATAAGTATAAATTATAAATAAATATGGCGGTTATGGCGAAGTGGTTAACGCAGCGGCTTGTGGCGCCGATATACGTGGGTTCGATTCCCATTAACCGCCCCAAAAGTATTTGAATATTTTTTGATATTAATTTTTAATTTTAGGCCCATAGCCAAGTGGTAAGGCAACGGACTTTGACGGGCGAAAAGAGTCCTAAATATTTAGTAATTTAACCAATTACATATCTTAGTGATAATAAGATAACAGCATATGTTTGGTTTTGGGAACGAAAGAACACAAAATTACAGCAAAACATAAAAGCGGATTGAAACTAAAAAATATAGTTAAAAAGATTTCGCCAGCTGACATGACTATGGATAACTCTTCACAATAGGGCTAAGAGAATAAAAGGCGTAATTTAATAAATTATCGTTTAAATTTAAGTTGATTTTATTTAAAAGATTAAATATAAATTAAATTATAATCTGAAGCAATTTATATAAGTCAAAGAATATAAAGATTATCATTAACTAAATCAGACAACCTACCAGTATTATTAACTTAGAATTTAGAATTAAAACAATAATATTGGTTATCTCGCCTAAGGTCATAGGTAAATATTTAGAGTAACTTTTATCTTCCTAAACCTTATATGTAAAAATAAGGCAAGGAAAAAGCAGAATCATAGTAGTCGTGAGAATTTAAGAATAAGGTTGAATATCTTATTATACTGACTCACCAAGGAGCCAAGGAAAGCTTGGTACAAGGCGAAAGAGGAAATAGACATTATAAGTTCAGTGCTTATACTTTAATTAAGAAAAGTTGAGTTTAGTTATTATTATATATATCCCTTTTGCGCAAAAGGCCCAGACTCAACGTTATGCACTTAACTATAATGGATATAACCGCCGGATGCTTGGAAACTTGCTTGTCCGGTGGTGTAGGGGGCTTATTGTAATAATTCCATTTAATGCAATGGTAAAACGCAATATTTCTATCCTGATTCCTGATATCCCTGCCATTTTTTTATAAAAAAAAAAAGTTTACAAAAACTTTCTTTTTTTATAAAAATTTAAAAAATAAAATCTTCATCTTTTAAACTTTCAGAAATCATTTTTTGATAACCATTTCCTTTTAAAGAAAAATTATCCATAGTTTTAGTTTCTGTATTTAAACCATTTAAAATAACTGGATTAACTTCTTCATAAGGAAATTTTTGTGAAAAACCTAAATTTAATAAAGCTTTATTTACATTATAGCGCACAAAAATGTTCACATCTTTAACTAATCCAATATCGCTATATAATTCATTAATAAGAGATAACTGTTCTTTATAAAGTGTTTCTAATAAATTATTTAACCAATTTTCTAAATTTTGTTTTTGTTGCGAAGTAAAAGTACTATACAATTCTCTAGACAATCTACCTATATAAACTCCATGAATACTCTCATCACGAATAATTAAATTAATAATTTCTCCTGATTGCATCAAAACTCCTTGACCGTAAAAATATAATGGATAGTAAAATCCGCTATAAAACAACCAAGTTTCTAAAAATACAGAAGCAACCATAGCTTTCCATTTAATTTCTGAAAAAATTTTATTATCATAACTTTCTTTAAAAAACTTTTTGATAACAATTTGTTTTTCTAAATTTTCATAAATTTCTACAATATTATTCATTATACTTTGAAGATTTTCTTGTTTTTCTCCCCAAATAAATAATTCATCAATTTTTTTTTTACTTAAAAAAGTCATAAAAATATTAGAATAACTTTTGGCGTGAACTGCATTTTCCATAGCTCCCATAAAATTTATAGTTGCTTTTTTTTGATGTTCATAACGCGAAAAAGATCTTAAAATAACAGGCATACCTATATCGCCTTGATATGTATCTAAGAATGTTAATATTAATAAATTCTTTGAATAGACGTCTTTTTCTATCAAAGACAATTTTTCCCAAGTCACTAAATCACTTTGTAAACTAACATCCTCAGGACGCCAAAATTGACTCAAATTCTGTTCATAAAAATATTGAGTATATTCATCTTCTAATTTATTCCAATTAGCTCCTTCATATATTTTTTTTATATTATTTTCTTTATTTTTCATTAAAATTATTTAACCTCCGAAATTTTTATTATTAAAAATTACTAAAATTAATATAAATTAAGTTTTTTTTTAATACTTTCTTCAAGTTTATTTGTAATATCCATATTTTGAATAAGAAATTCTTTAGTTTTTTCTTTTCCTTGAGCAATTTGATTATTCTCATAACTATACCAAGAACCACTCTTTTTTATAAAATTTAACAAAACCGACAAATCAAGTATTTCACTTATTTTAGAAATTCCTTTTCCATATAAAATTTCTAAACTTGCAATTTTAAAAGGACAAGAAACTTTAGATTTTACAATTTTGACATTAGATTTTATTCCAATAATATTATCTTCTTCACGAATAAATTCTGATTTGCGTATATCTAATCTTAAAGAAGCAAAATATTTTAAAGCCTTTCCACCAGGAGTAACTTCCGGATTACCATACATATTTCCTACTTTTTCTCTTAATTGGTTAACATAAATAACAATAGTTTTTTTTTGAGCAATAATAGCTGAATGTTTTCTCATAGCTTGTGACATCATTCTAGCATGAAGACCCATAAAAGAGTCGCCTATTTCTCCTTTTAACTCAGCTTCAGGAGCTAAAGCAGCTACAGAATCGACAACTATTAAACTCATAACACCACTTTTAATTAAACTTTCAACAATTTCCAAAGCTTTCTCACCTGAATCTGGTTGAGAAATAATAAAATTATCTATATCAACTCCAATTTTTTTTGCATAATTAGGATCTAAAGCATTTTCTACATCTATAAAAGCTACATTTCCACCTATTTTTTGAGCTTCTGCAATAGCATGCAAAGTTAAAGTTGTTTTTCCAGAACTTTCTGGTCCAAAAATTTCAATAATTCTGCCTTGAGGAAAACCTCCTATACCTAAAGCTATATCTAATTTTAAAGAACCAGTAGAAATAACTTTTATTTTGTCTACTTTTTCGGAATTTAATCTCATAATACTTCCCTTGCCAAAACGTTTTTCAATATCTTTAAGTGTGTTTTCCAAAATATCTTTTTCTTCTTTATTAATCATAAATTATTTTTTTCCTGTTCTTTTTAATTCAATTCATTTAATTAAAAGTTTAAATTATAAAAATCAAAAAAATATTAATATATACGTGAATATTATTAAAATTATAATTAAATTAAGATTCAAAAAAATTAGCAAAAATAATAACATAATTCTTGATAATATAACCTAATCCAGATAAAACAATAAAAATAATATTCAAAAACAAAAATATTTGTATAAAATGAATAAAAATATCTATATTTTTTATATTAAAAATCTTTATCCAAAATTCAATAAATAAAATTAATATAATAGAAATAAAAATAAAAAAAGTTTTTAATCTTCCTAAAAAAGAAGAATTAATAATTTTTTTTTGTTCAAAAGCAACACAACGAATACCCATAATTAAAAAATCTCTTAAATTACTAATAATCAAAAAACTCAAAATAAAATTTTCTAATTTTTTATTAACTTCTGGAAAATCAATTATCAACAAACATCTTTGACATAAAATATAAAGATAAATTAAAGAAATAAAAACTAATATTTTGTCTGCTATAGGATCAAAAAATTGTCCAAAAACAGTTTGTTGTTTAAACCTTCTGGCAATAAAGCCATCTAAATAATCTGTTAAAGCTGCTAAAATGAAAATCATACCAAAATAAAATTTAAAAGAATTAATAGAATTATTATATAATAATAAATTTTGAACATTAAATTTAAAATATATAAAAGGCAACATAAAAAAAACTAAAATAATTCTGAAAATAGTCAATAAATTAGCAGACATTTTTATTATACTTTTCATTTTTCTCTTACTTATGCTTTTCCTTTGTTTTGGAATAATCTTTTAAAAAATTTTTAAATTTGTGAAAAAATTAAAAAAAATAAATTTAAAAATTTATCTAAAATTGTTATAGTATTTTTTTTATAGTCATTTTAAGTTTAATAAATTAAATTAAATATTAATCGAAATTGATCAAAAATGTAACTCCAAAAAAACAAAATAATAATAAACTAAACTAATACACTGGGTAAATACATTTTATATATACAGATATTATATCATTTAAAAACATACATTATATAAAATTAATTATACATAATTGTTATCAATTGTCATACACAGACAAAATATTATTTACTTAATTTATTTATTAAATTAATGTATTTTTTTAAATGGATTTTACTATTTATTTTATCTTAACATTAATAATACTATAATTAAAATAAAAAAAATTATAATAGAATAATAATGAAATATAAATTAAATGAAATATAACATAAAAAAATAATAAAAAAGTGATTTTATGATATATAATATAGAAATATAATAAAAATATAAATTTTTTTGATAATTAAATAATATTAGTTATAATATTAAATAGAATAAATAAATAGATCAATTATAAAATAATAAATTGAGAAATTATATCAAATATTAGTTAAATTTGGTTTTTTTTTATAATGAAATAATTAAAAAAAATTAAATAAAATCAAACAAAATAGAAAAATAGGTACAGAAAGGCTACTTTTTTTATTTTTTTGTTAAAAAGTAGAAATAAAAATTTAAATGGCGAACATAAAACAACAAAAAAAAAGAAACAAAACAAACGAAAAAAAAAGATTAAAAAACACTTCTTTTAAATCTTCTACAAAAACTTCAATTAAAAAATTTAAAAAATTAATTGATAATTCAGACACAGAAAAAGCAAAAATTTTTTTAAATTTAGTAAATAAAAAATTGGATAAGGGTATCGTGAAAGGTATTTTTCATTCTAATTTTGTTGCTAAAAAAAAATCAGTTTTATCTAAAATATTAAATAATAAAAAAAAAGAAATATCATTATCTAATACAAAATAGAAATAACAAAAAAATAAAATTAAAAAAATAAAATTATAAAAATAATTCAAAAATATTCAAAAAAATTATTTTCGAAAAGGATTATTTCAAAAAAAATGTTAGAACTAAAATTTATAATAAATAACATAGATTCAGTGATAGAAAAACTACAAAAAAGGAATATTAATTTTTCTTATTTAAAAAAATTAGTTGCTTTAAATGAAATGAAAAACAAAATAATTGTTAAAATAGAAAAGATAAGATTTGATAAAAATAAGTTTTCTAATGAAATTAAAAAATCTCAAAAAGAACAAAAAAATATTCTAGAAAAATTAGAAAAAATAGAAAAGGATCAATCATTAAGCAAACAAAAACTAAAAGAATTAGAAGAATCATTATTAAAATTAAAAAATAAAATATATGAAATTTTACATAATATCCCTAATATACCTCATGAATCTGTTCCTTTAGGTAAAGATAGTAATGACAATTTAGAAATATATAGGTTTTTAGAACCATGTCGAAAAAATTTTTTTCAAAAAGATCACACAGAATTAAATAAAAAATTAAAAATTTTTGACTTCGAAAAAGCAACTAAAATTACAGGAAGTAGATTTGTAGTTTTAAAAAAAATGGGAGCTAAACTTGAAAGATCTTTAATCAACTTTATGATAGATCATCACATAAAAAAAGGGTATAAAGAAGTGATAACTCCTTTTATTGTTAACGAAAAATCAATGTTTTCTACTGGACAATTACCTAAATTTAAAAAAGATCTTTTTCAATTAAAAATGGAAAATAAAAAATGGTATTTAAATCCAACAGCAGAAGTACCTATAATTAATCTACATAGAGATGAAATTTTAGATATAGAAAAATTACCAATAAAATATGTTGGTTTTACAACTTGTTTCAGACAAGAAGCAGGAGCTGCAGGTAAAGATACTAAAGGAATTTTCAGACAAAAACAATTTAATAAAGTAGAATTAGTACAATTTACAAAACCTGAAGATTCTTATAAAACTCTAGAAAATATGCTAAAAGATTCTGAAGATATTTTAAAAAAATTAAAAATACCATACAGAGTTATGTTACTATCTTCTGGAGATTTAGGATTTAATATGGCTAAAACATATGATATAGAAGTATGGATGCCAGGACAAAAAAAATATAGAGAAATAGCTTCTATTAGTAATGCAGAAAAATTTCAAGCGGTAAGAGCAAATATAAAATTTAAAAATAAAAATTTGAATGAATATGTTCACACATTAAATGCTTCTGCTTTAGCAATAGGAAGAACTATAATAGCTATTTTAGAAAATTATCAAAATTCCGATGGTAGCATTAATATTCCTGAAGCACTAGTATCTTATATGGGAACAAACAAAATAGAATAAAAAATAAATTATAATAAATTATTAAATAAATAATTAAATATTTTTTATACTTTTATATAAAAATAAATAATTATATTTTTTATACTTTTATATAAAAATAAATAATTAATAATTAATTTTTTATATTTTTTATATAAATTTATAAATATATTAAAATTTTTTTAAATAATTTTAATTATTTTAGATATTTAGTAGATAATCGATTAAATTTTTTAAAGGAAAAAATATATGAAAAAATTACCAAACAAAATGAAAAAAATGAATAATATAAATATTATGTACGTAGTTTTAATTATCATTTTTTTTGGATTTCTAAGATCTTTATATTCTAAAATTGAAAAAAAGTATTATGAAAATAAAGAAAATCCTCGAGAAATAATAGCTGATTTAGATTTAGGACCAGAAAATACTAAAATTGAAAATATAGAAACAACTTTAATTAGAGCAATACCAGTTCTTTACCAATTGAAAGTAAAATATAAAAATAATACTACAAAAATTTACAATCTTGTTGATGACGCAACTTTTCAAAAAATAAATGATTTAGTTTCTCAAAAATATAAAGACAACATGTCTACAATTTTACCAGCAGTCCAAGAAGCAGAAGATCATCTCGGTTTTACACCTTTATTAAGATCATTAGAATTTTGTGTATTAATATTATTTGGTTATTATACTTTGAAAATGATAAGAGGTACAACAGAAAAATTAATGGATCAATTTAATGAAAAACACAACAAAAAACCAAATATAACAAATCAGAACACAAATCAATTCACTTTTAAAGATGTAGCAGGTGCCGAAGAAGAAAAAGAAGAAATGCAAGAATTAGTTGATTTCTTAAAAAATCCTAAAAAATATTCTGATTTAGGAGCAAGAATACCTAAAGGAGTTCTTTTATCCGGGCCTCCTGGAACAGGAAAAACATTATTAGCTAAAGCTTTATCAGGAGAAGCAAATGTACCTTTTTTTGCAACTTCTGGTTCTGAATTTGTAGAAATGTTTGTAGGTTTAGGTGCTTCGCGTATTAGAAACTTATTTCAAATGGCTAAAAAAAACGCTCCTTGTATTATTTTTATAGATGAAATCGAAACTCTTGCTAGACAGAGAAAAATGTCTTATGGAAATAGCGAACAAGAACAAACTTTAAATCAACTCTTAATTGAATTAGACGGTTATAATCAAAATACAGGTGTTATTGTAATAGCAGCTACTAACAAACCAGAATTTTTAGATACCGCTATACTTAGACCTGGACGTTTTGATAGACAATTTATAATCAATTTGCCTACTGTAAAAGAAAGAGAAGCAATATTAAAACTACATGCTTCAAATAAAAAAATTGATCCTGAAGTAAATCTAGAAGAATTAGCAAAACAAACACCTGGTTTTAGCGGAGCTCAATTAGAAGGTATTTTGAATGAATCTGCATTATTATCAGCTAGAAAAGGTTTAAAATCAATAGATAAAAAAATTATTAGTGAAGCGGTTGATCGTATTCTAATTGGTCCAGCTAAAAAAAGCAAAAAATATTCTCAAAAAGAAAAAAAATTGGTTTCTTATCACGAAGCAGGTCATGCTGTTATCGGTCTTAAATTGCCAGAAGCTAAAAAAGTACAAAAAATAACAATTATACCTAGAGGAAATGCTGGAGGTTATAATTTGATGTTACATGAAGAAGAAACTTTCTTTTTATCAAAACAAAAACTATTAGCAGAAATTACACTTTGCTTAGGTGGAAGAGCTGCTGAAGAATTGTTTTTAGATGACATTTCTAACGGAGCTTATGCAGATTTTAAACAAGCTACCAAAATTGCAAGAATGATGGTAACTCAATTTGGAATGAGTAATATTGGTTTAGCACAATTTAACGAAGAAGAACAACAATTTCATAAAAATTTTTCTGACCCTAAAGCTTTAGAAATTGACCAAGCAATACAAGATATTATTTCTAATTGTTATGAATTAGCTAAAAAAATTATTTCTGAAAATAAAGAACTATTATTTAAAATTGCTCAATATTTATTAGAAATAGAAACACTATCTAAAAAAGATATTGAAGAAATATGTAATACAGGTCAAATTAGTTGGTTTGAAAAAGAAAAAGAAATAAGATCAAATCAAAATAAACAAGAAACAAAAGAAACAAAAGAAACAGAAAACGTACAAAATGTTTTTGATGAAAAAGAAAAAAATAATTAAATAGATGAAAAAATATTATTAATATTATTAAAATTATTAAACCAAGTATATAAAATTGTATATTAATTTAAAAATTAAAAAAATTAAACAATAATTTTTATAATTAATATTATGCATTATGTATTTAAAAGATTAAAAAAAAATAAATTTTATTAGAATGAAAAAAAAAATAATAATAACAAACGAAACAAAAATACGTTTAGATTCTTTTTTATCAGAAAAATTAAATTTAAGTAGAAATCAATGTAATAATCTTATTCAATCAGGCAAAATTTTAATTAATAATAAAATCAAAAAAAAAAAATATATTCTAAAAAAAAAAGACTTAATAACTTTAAATATTGAAAAAAAAAAACAAAATAGAAATATATTACCTATTAATTTAAATCTAAAAATAATTTATGAAGATAATTTTTTAGTATTATTAAATAAACCATCTGATTTAATGGTTCACCCTTCGCCTAATTATAAAGGAATTACTTTAATTAATGGTTTAATTTTTCGATTTAAAGAATTACAAAAAATTAAAAGCAACAGACCTGGAATAATTCATCGTTTAGATAAAGACACTACAGGATTAATTATTATCGGAAAAAATGAAGAAATAGTATTAAAATTACAAAATCAAATAAAAAAAAGAAAAATTAAAAGAACTTATTGGGCCTTAATACATGGTTTTTTACCAAAAGAAGGTATTATAGATTTGCCTATCAAAAGAAATTCAAAAAATCGTTTAAAAATGTCCATATCACCAGAAGGTAAACCATCTGTTACTTACTTTAAAACTTTAAAAATGTTCAATAATTTTTCTTTACTAGAACTTAATTTAGAAACAGGAAGAACACATCAAATAAGAGTACATTTGTCTTATTTAAAAACACCAATAGTAGGTGATCCTTTATACGGTAAAAAAGACAAAACAATTAAAAAACAACTTTTACACTCTAAAAAAATAAATTTTATACATCCAATAACAAAAAAAGAAATGAATTTTGAAATTCCATTACCAAGTTTTTTTGAAAAAATTTTATCTAATTTAGAAAAAAATATTAAAAAATAAGAAAAAATATGTATCTGCTAAAAATACGAAAAAAAATAGAAAATATTTTAAATAAAAAATATAATACAAAATTCGAAATCAAAATTAATAATAAAAATAATTTTGATTTTAATATAGATTTTGACTTTTATTTACCATTATTTTCTTATGCAAAAAAAATGAATCAAAAAATAGAATTTTTTTTTAATGAAGTTAAAACAGAATTAGAATCATTAAAAGAAATAGAAAAAATTTTTTTTCAAAAAGGTTTTTTAAATATAAAAATTAATCAATCATCTATTATAAAAAAAATAATCTTAAACATACTAAATAAAAAAAAAAATAAAAGTAAAAAAAAAACAATTGTTTTAGATTATTCATCACCTAATATAGCGAAAAATTTTTCTATAGGACATCTTAGATCTACTATTATAGGAAATTCATTAAAAAATATTTATCAAAAATTAGGTTTTAAAACTATAAGCATAAATCATTTAGGTGATTGGGGCATGCAATTTGCTAAAATGATTTTAGCTTATAGAAAATGGGGAGAAAAAGAAATAATTTTAAAAGATCCTATTAATGAACTACAAAAACTTTATATTATGTTTCACCAAAAAGAAAAAGAAGATGAAGAATTGACAGAAGAAGCAAGAGAAATATTTAAAAAATTAGAAAATCAAAATAAAGATGAAATAAAATTATGGAAATGGTTCAAAAAAATATCTTTAAAAGAATTTAAAAAAATATATAAATTACTAAATATTTCTTTTGACTATTATATAGGAGAGTCTTTTTTTCATAAAAAAACAATCAAACTAGTAAATTATCTAAAAAAAAGGAAAATGATAAAATTAGATAAAGAAGCTTATATTATGAATTTAAAAAATATGCCTCCTGCTTTGATACAAAAAAAAAATGGAAGTTATCTTTATTTAACCAGAGATATAGCTTGTGCTTTATTTCGTTATAAAAAATTTAATTTTGATAAAATGTTGTATATTGTAGGAAAAGAACAAAAACTACATTTCCAACAACTATTTCAAATTATACTTAAAATGGGTTATAATTTTAAACTAGAAAATATTCATTTTGGATTAATTCTATCTAATAACGAAAAAATTTCTACAAGAAAAAATAATGATTATAATTTAAAAAAAATTATTGATCAAACTTCTAAACAAGTAATAAAAATAATTAAAAATAAAAATCCTAATTTAAAAAGAGCGAAAAAAATAGCTGAAAAAATAGCTGTCGGAGCTATAATATTCAACGATTTAAAAAATGATAGAAATTTAGATATTCAATTTGATTTAAATAAGATGCTTAAATTTGAAGGAGATACAGGACCGTATTTGCAATATACAATTGTAAGGTTTAATTCTATTATTAAAAAAATGAAAAAAATAGAAAATAATAATTATAGTTTAACTAAAATAATTCGATGTTATAATAATAAATATTACTTCGATATAATAAAATTATTAGATCAATTTAATCTTATTTTAGAAAAATCAAAAAAAGAAAATATGCCTAGTATATTAGCAAGATATTTATTAAAATTAACTAAAAATGCAAATAAATTTTATGCACAAGAAAAAGTTTTAGGAAAAAATCAATTAGTAAACAAAGCTAATTTCTTATTTATAAAAACAATATTAATAATTATGAAAGAAAGTTTAGAAATACTAGGAATACCTATTTTAGATAAAATGTAAAATAAAATTTTAATTTTATAATAAAAATAAAAAGGTTTTAATATGATATTTTTATAATTAACATTATGACATTAGAAATAGAAAAAAAAATAAAAGAAATAACAGATATTTTAGAAAAAGCTAATTACGATTATTATAATTTAAATAAATCTGAATTAGAAGATAAACAATATGATGCTTTATTACAAGAATTAATTAATTTAGAAAAAAAATATCCACAATATAAATTACCTTATAGTCCTACATTCAAAGTAGGAGGATATTTAAATACTAAATTTGAAAAAATTAAACATAGCAAACCTATGTTATCATTAGAAAATGTGTTTGATTTGACCCAATTAAAAAGTTTTTATGATAAAATTAATAAAAAAAATAAATCAAATTTTATTTCTGAACTTAAAATAGATGGAATAGCTATTAATATTAAATATATAAAAGGTATTTTATATCAAGCAATAACAAGAGGAAATGGTTATTTTGGGGAATTAATAACTAACAACATAAAAACTATTAAAGACATACCTTTAAAAATAAACAAAGAAATAAATTTAGAAGTTAGAGGAGAAATCTTTTTTAAATTCGATAATTTTAAAAAAATAAACGAAATACAAAAAAAAGAAAATAAAATTTTATTTTCTAATCCAAGAAATGCTGCTGCCGGAACTTTAAGACAACTTGATACTAACATAATAGCTAAAAGAAACCTTTCTTCTTTTATATATTCTATAATAAATCCTCCTACATTTATTAAAACGCAAGAAGATGTTTTAATTTTTCTAAAAAAAATGGGTTTTGTTGTTAATCCTCATTATAAAATAATTAATTCATTTGAAGAGTTAATAGAAATAATTAATTACTATGAAAATTTAAAAAAAAATTTAAATTATAATATTGATGGTATAGTAATAAAAGTTAATAAATTATCATTATACGATTCAATTGGTTATACCAGTAAATTTCCCAAATGGGCTATAGCTTATAAATTTAATTCTATTCAAGGAGAAACCATAATAAAAAAAATTGTTTTTAAAATAGGAAGAACAGGAGTTATCACACCTATAGCAGAACTATTCCCTATTATTGTGGATGGTAGTTTAATTTCTAAAGTTTCTCTACATAATTTCGAATATATAAAAAAAAAAGATATAAGAATAAACGATTATGTATTAATACATAAATCTGGTTCAATTATCCCTGAAATTATAAAAATAATAAAAGAAAAAAGAACAAATCAAATCCCTTTTAAAATGATTAATTATTGCCCTTTTTGTTTAGAAAAATTAAAAAAAAAAGAAAATGAAATAGATTATTTTTGTTTAAATACTAATTGCCAAGAACAAAAAATAAAAAAAATAATTCATTTTGTATCAAAAGAAGCGATGGATATGAATGATATAGGTAATAAAACTCTAGAAATATTTTTCAAAAAAAAAATAATTCAAAACAAATATGACTTATATAATCTAAAAAATAACAAAAAAGAATTAGAAAAATTACCTTTTTTTAAACAAAAAAAAATAAATAATATTTTAAATTCGATAGAAAAAAGCAAAAATAGACCTTTCGAAAACGTTTTATTTGCTTTAGGAATAAAAAATGTCGGTTTGAAAATAGCAAAATTATTATGTAAAAAATTTAAAAACATTGAAAATTTAAAAAAAGCTAGTTTTCAAGAAATATCACAAATACATGAAATAGGATATAAAATAGCCGAAAATATAGTTAATTATTTTAAAAATGAAAAAAACATAGAAGAAATAGAATTATTAAAAAATGAAGGAGTTAATTTTTCATTTACAGAAGAACATAAATTAGAAACAAAAGAAAAAAATAATAAATACACTTTTTTTCAAAATAAAAGAATAGTTTTAACAGGTACTTTTGATATTGTAGAAAGAAAAAAAATAAAAAATATTTTAGAAAAATATGATGCAATTATTACTAAAAGTATTTCTTCAAAAACAAATTTGTTAATTTGTGGAAAAAAAAGTAGTTTTAATAAAATTCAAAAAGCTAAAAAACTAAAAATACAAATAATAAATGAAGAACATTTAATTAAAATTTTGTTTTAAATAAATTAAGGTGAATATAATTTAATAAATATATGAAAAATATTGGAATAGATTTGATAGAAATAAAAAGAATCGAGAAAATAGGTTTAAAAAAAATTATAAATAGAATTTTTTCTGAAAAAGAATATAAACTTTACGTTAAAATAAATAATTTAAAAAAAAAATTAAATTTTATTGCGGGTAGATGGGCAGCTAAAGAAGCTATTTTTAAAGCCTATCAAAAAGGAAACTTAAAAAATAATTATAAAGATTGGTCTATTTTAAATGATGAAAAATATGGATTTCCATATGTAGAAAATATAACAAATCCTCAAATTATGATTTCTATTACTCATGACAATAACTATGCTTTAGCTTTTGTTATTTTATTAAATTAAGTATTTGATATTTTATAAATATTTATATAATTTTTACAATACCAAAAAAACATTTTTTTGATTTTTTATAACAAATTTGTTAAAATATTTGTAAATTTATTATAGTATAACATTATGATTATAGAATGATTATAGAAATTTTTGTATTTTAGTAATTTAGATATTGATAATTTTAAGAAGGAATTAAATATAAGAATAAAAAAAATAGTTAGAATAAAAAATTAATATGTAAATTTTATTAAAAAATATACATATTAAGAAAGTAGGGTTTGATGGTTTTTATTTATACTGCAAATCGTTGCTCTTCATGTCAAAAAGCAAAAAGATGGTTAGAATTACATAATATCGAATATAAAGAAAAAAATCTAAACACTTTTAAATTAACAGAATTCGATATAGATCTAATATTAAGCTATGAAGAAATTGATTTTACAAAAATAATTTCCACTAGGTCTAAAATTTTTAAAGAACAAAAAATTGATTTATTTTCTATGAAAATACAACAAGTAAAAAAATTTATAGTTAAAAATCCAAGTATTTGTAAAAAACCCATAATTTTTAATAACAAATCTATAGTTATAGGATATAATCAAGAAGATATTAGGATTTTCATGCCTAAAAATTTAAGACAATATATTATAAAAAACAATATTAGTATAAAAAATCAAAGTTATGTTAAAAAAATTAAAAAATACTTAACAGATTTAAAAAAGAAAAAGTAATTTTTATTAAAATAATAATATTATTAATTAATTTTCTTCAATTGAAGCTTTTGTTTGTCCATCTTCTAAATATTGAATAGTTTTTTTAGTTTTTTTATTATTTGCGTCTTGATTCCATTCT
>NZ_VWOH01000001.1:136361-234168 GCF_009268075.1 'Cynodon dactylon' phytoplasma
AAGCTTTTGTTTGTCCATCTTCTAAATATTGAATAGTTTTTTTAGTTTTTTTATTATTTGCGTCTTGATTCCATTCTGTAATACTACTAATTGTTTCTCCATCTGGTTGAAAAGTAGTTTTTTTGATTAAAGAACATAAATTTCCATCATCTGACCAAAGACTTTCTTCAATTGAAGCTTTTGTTTGTCCATCTTCTAAATATTGAATAGTTTTTTTAGTTTTTTTATTATTTGCGTCTTGATTCCATTCTATAACATAATCAATATTATCATTATGAAAATAAGTTGTGGTTATAACATTATTATTATCATTATCTTCAATGACAAAATATTTGCTAGGTTCAAGAGAAAAATATTCTGTTTTTTTAATTAAATTATTTTGATTTCCATTTTTTCTAAATTCATCAATACAACTAATTTGACCATCTTTTGTATAAAAAAATGTTTTTAATATAAAACCAGTTTCTACATCAAATTCATTAATATAAAGAATTTTTTGATCGTCTGTATAAAAAAATTCTTTTGTTTTTCTTTCTTTTTCATCAAAATAAGTTATAATTCTGTTTTTATTGTCTATTATTTTAAATAATAGATCTTTTTTATATGTTTTATATTCATAAATTATGTCTTTTGTATTATCAACTAATCTACATAAATTTTTATCTATAAATAAATTATAATATTCTACGTAACTATCATCTTTTTTTACTTCATAAACTTCTTTTTCAGCTTTTTGTTTCATTTCTTCATTTTTATGAAAAATATAAGGAAATATCTTCTCATGATTAAAATATAAAGTATCTTTTTTTTCTTTTTTTAGCAAAAAATAAAATTTGTAAACTAAAATTACATTTAAAACAAAAGAAAAAAAAGTAAGACAAAAATAATAATGTTTTTTTGTTTTTTTAAAATAATAAAAAAACATATTTAAGCCTTTCTATATTCTTATAATTCAATATATATTTAGTTTTTATATAAAAAAATAATTTTATTCATAATTCAAATTATTTTTTTATTAAAAATTAATTGAAAAATATAAAAAGAAAAAACATCTCTTTTTATATTTTATTTATTTTTGAAAAAAAGATCATTAGCATTTTTAGTAGTTTGAATTGCTACTTCTAAAAAATCAATTTTTTTTAAAGAAGCTATCTTTTTAGCTATCAAAATTAAAAAAGAAGGCTCATTTCTCTTTTTTTTTTCTAAAGGAAAAGGAGTTAAAAAAGGAGAATCTGTTTCTAATAATATTTTTTGTAAAGGGATTATTTTTGCTATTTCATGAACTTCATAAGCTTGTTTATAAGTAACAATACCGCCAATACCTATATAAAAATTTAATTCTAAAACTTTTTTTGCTTCAACTATATTAGATACCAAACAATGAAAAACACCTTTAATTTTATTCTTATAAGGTAATAAAACTTTATAAACTTCTTCAAAAGATTCTCTTGCATGAATAATAATAGGTAGATTATATTTAATAGCTAATTCTATTTGAATTTTAAAAAAATGTTTTTGTATCGATAAAGAATCTTTATTATGATATAAATCTAATCCAATTTCACCAATAGCTACAACTTGAGGTAAGTCTAAATACTTTTCGATACTATAAGGATCTTGATTATAACAATAACAAGGATGTATACCAACAGAAGATTTAATACAACTAAATCTTTGAGATAAAAAAATAGATTTTTTATTTGTTTCTTCATCTAAACCAGGGACAATAAAATTCATTACATTTTTATCTAAAGCTCTTTTTAACACTTCCTGAAAATCTTTTTCAAAATTATTTAAATTTAAATGTGTATGTGTATCTATTAACATTTGATTCTCTTTTTTTAATAAAAAATAAAAAAATATAAATTTAAAAAAATTTAAAATAATAATAATAATGATTAATTAATAATGAATAGGTTTATCAATAACTCCTAAAAAAGTTTCTAAATTTAATTCTGACAAGGTAGGATGAGGATGAATAGTGTGAATAATATCATATGCTGTTCCGCCTAATTCCATAGTAACTGCAATTTCACTAATTAATTCAGTAGCACTATAAGCTAATATATGCATACCTAAAATTTTAAAATTATCTTTATTAATAATTACTTTAGCAAAACCTTCTGTTTCTCCATCAGCTAAAGCTTTTCCTATAGCGCTAACAGGAAATTTAAAAGTTTTATAATTAATATTATTCATTTTTTTAACTTGTTCTTCTGTTTTTCCTATAGAAGCTATTTCTGGAAACCCATAAACACAAGAAGGAACATGATCATAATTCATAGGCTTAATATTAGAAATGGAATTTAAAGCATGAGAAACAGCTATAATTCCTTCATGACTTGCAACATGAGCTAACATATATTTTCCATTTACATCTCCTATAGCATAAACATTTTCAACAGAAGTTCTTAAAAATTCATCAGTTTCTATACCATTATTATTAAGTTTTAAATTTAAATTTTTAACAGAATCTAAATTAGGTCTTGTACCAACAGCCATTAAAATAATATCGGATTGAACCTTTTCATTAATTTCTTGATTATCTTTTTTGTAAGAATAAAAAACATTATTATCTTCTATACGATTAACTTGACTATTAACTAAAATTTTAATATTGGATTTTGTTAAAATTTGAGTATATTTATTAATAATATCTTTATCCATATTGTTTAAAATAGAATCCTGTTTTTCAATAATAACAACTTCAGAACCAAACTTATTAAAAATAGAAGCAAATTCTACTCCAATAATACCACCACCAATGATTACTATTTTTTTAGGAAAAACATCTAAATTTACTAATTCATTGCTTGTGAATAAATATTTATTTTTAAAAGATTCTAAAGCTCCTGGTATTGGAGGTATTATAGCACTAGAACCAGTAGCGATAATAAGTTTATCAGAAAACAAAATTTTATCTTTTATTTTAACTTCGTGTGATGATAAAACTTCTGCATTTTCAAAAAAAACATCAATTTTATTTTTATTCAAAAGAAAACTTACTCCACTAGTTAATTTTTTAACAATATTATTTTTACGATATAATATCGAAGACCAATCAAAAGTACAATTTTCAGATTTTAAACCAAAATTGGAAGAATTTTTTAAAAAATCATAAACTTTAGCACTCTTAAAATAAGATTTTGTAGGTATACAACCATAATTTAAACAAATACCTCCGATTTTATGTTTTTCTATCAAAGCTACTTTAGCACCTAACTGAGAAGCTTTGATAGCGGCAACATATCCTCCCGGACCCCCACCAATAATCAAAATGTCATATTTCATTTAATTAATTTCCTTTATTATTTAAATTTAATAAATTAAAAATTAAAAAATATTTTTTTCCAAAAACGAAACATCATTTAATAAGATTGAAATTTTCTTTAAAAAATTGCCACAATAAACACCATCTAAAATACGATGATCAAAACTTAAAGACAAAGGTAAAATATCAGCCACACAAATTTCTTTATTTTTAAATACTGGTTTTTTTATAATACTACCAATTCCCAAAATAGCTAATTCTGGATATTTAATAATCGGAGTAGCATATAAAACACCTGTTGCTCCATAATTACTTAAAGTAAAAGTTCCGTCAGAAATATGTTCTGTTTTTATTTTTCTCTCAAGTGTCATTTTAGCTATTGTTTGTATTTCTTTAGCTAATTGGAAAATAGTCAAATCACAAACATTTTTTATATTAGGAACTATTAAACCTTTCGGAGTGTCTACAGCAATTCCTAAATTAATATTTTTTTTATAAATTAATTCATTTTTAGAGTCATCAAAAGAAGCGTTTAATATAGAAAATTCTCTTAAAGCTATAACAACTGCTTTAGCAATAAAAGGCATATAAGTTAACTTTATTTCTTTTTGTTCAGCTTCTTCTTTATATTTTTTCCTTAAAATAACTAAATCACTTACATCTATTTCAGTTATTAAAGTAGCATCAGGAATTAAGTTCTTAGATATAATCATTTGCTTAGCGATTGTTTCTCTTAAAGAAGAAATTTTTTCAACTCTAATGTCTTTTTCTTCTGAAGACAATTTGTTAGAATCATTCAAATTAAAATTTTCTTTATTGATCATTTTTATATTTTAATTCCTATTTTTTCTTAATTTCTTATAATTAAATTAATTAAATTTGTTTAATTATTTATGTTTTTTTATTCTAATTCTAATAGAAGTAATGTATCTCCTACTTTTATATTATCTCCTTCATTGTAAAATATTTTTTTTACAACTCCGCTAACATCAGAACGTATTTCAGCTGTTAATTTATCATTTTCAACTTCTAACAAAATATCTTGATCTTTAACATGTTGACCTTCTTTAACATTCCAACTTAAAATAACGCCTTCTGTGATACCTTCTCCCAAATCGCTATATTTAAATTCAATAACTTTTTTATCTTTATTTTTATTTTCGCATTGTGATTGATTCATATTCAAAACCTTTCTTAGATTTATTTTTTATTTTTTGATCTTATTTTTTTATCTTTTTAATATATTGAAATTTTTCTTAACACAATAAACAATTTTATCTTTATTAATCATCTGATGATATTCTCCGCGCGCAAGAGGCATAATAATATCAAAACCAGTAACTCTTTTAGGAGCTTCTTTTAAATAATTAAAAGCATATTCATTTACCAAAGTGATCAACTCAGCAGCAGGTCCAAAAGTTCTAGTTGCTTCATGCACAACTAAAAATCTTCCAGTTTTTTTAACAGAATTTAAAATAGTTTCCCTATCAATTGGATTAATACTTATTAAATCGATTAATTCAATAGAAATACCGCTTTTTTCTGAATCTAATTGTTTAATAACTTCTTTAGCCATATTAACAGCTGAACTCCAAGCTACTAAAGTTATATCTTTACCTTCTTGAACTACTTTAGCTTTTCCTATTTCTACTTCATATTCTTCTTCAGGAACTTCCTCTTTTACTCCTCTATATAAAATTTTGGGTTCCATGTAAATAACAGGATTATCATCATTGATAGCAGCTATTAAAAGACCTTTTGCATCATAAGGATTTGAAGGAACTACGACCTTTAAACCTGGAAAAGAACCTAAAACAACTTCTAAAGATTCTGAATGATGCTCTAAGGCTTTAACTCCGCCACCAATAGGAAATTTTAAAACCATAGGGCAAAAAAAATTATTACGAGAACGATTTCTCATTCTAGCAGCATGAGATATTAAATCTTGTAATCCGACATAAACAAAACCATCGAATTGAATTTCTGCTATAGGTCTCAAACCATTCATTGCCATTCCTATTGCACTTCCTACAATAGTAGACTCACAAATAGGAGTATTAAAAACACGTTTTTCTGTATACTTTTGTTGTAATCCAGCTGTTAATCTAAAAACACCACCTAGCTTACCAACATCTTGTCCAAACAAAACTATTTTATCATTTTTCGATAATTGAAGATCTAAAGTATGTTTAATAGATTCTAACAAATTTAATAAAGCCATTTTTATTATCTTTTTCCTTTTTTTTACTATTATAGTTATAAAATTGTTATAAAAATGAATGAATTATTTATTCACTTCTTCTAAAAATTTTTTATATTCATTATATTGTTCTTCTAATTGAGAAGTCATTTTATCATAAGTATATTGAAAAATTTCAATTGGTTCTACTTTATCGCCATATTGAATAATACTTTGATGTGTCTCTTTAACATAAATATCTGTTTCTTCTTTTATCTTTTCAATTAATTCTGGATTTAAAATATTTTTATTTAGTAAGTACTTCTCAAAACGTATAATAGGATCTTTTTTGGACCATTCTATTTCTTCAGATCTGTCTCTGTATAATTTAGGATTATCATTTGTTGTATGTGCTCCCATTCTATAAGTGAAAGATTCGATAAGAGCTGGCCCTTTTCCTTGACGTGCTCTTTCTCCTAATTCTTTAACAACAGCATAAACAGCCAAAACATCATTTCCATCAACTTGTATACCTGGTATTCCAAAAGCATATGATTTTTCAGCTAAAGTTTCTGTTTTGGAAGCAATACTTCTAGGAGTAGAAATAGCATATTGATTATTTTGAATTACAACTATTAAAGGAACTTCAAAAACAGAAGCATAATTCAAACCAGCATAAAATTCTTCATGAGCAGTACCACCATCACCAATAGTAGCTAAAACAATTTCTTTTTTATTTTGTATCTTACTAGCTAAAGCTAAACCAGCACCTATATTAATTCCTGAACCAATAATAATATTAACTGGCAAAATACGTTTATCTGGAGAAACATCAGATCCAATCTCGTTTCCATACCAATAAAGATAAGGTTTTGCTAAAGGAATATCTCTATATAAATATAAACCTAAATCTCTAAAATAAGGTGATATCCAATCTTTTTCTTGTAAAGCTGCAGCAATGCCTATTTGAGTTGCCTCATGCCCTTGATTTATTGCATAATTTAACATTCTACCTTGACGTTGATATTGAACAGCTCTTATATCTGCAATTCTAGTTAAAATCATTATTTTATACATTTTTAATAATTCTTCTTGAGATATTTTTGGTTCAAAATCTGAATTAATTACTTTTCCTTCTAAATCTAAAATTTGAAACATTTTCTTATTTAAAGGATTGAATAAATCAATCATTTTCATTTAGATTCTTAATCTCCTTTTTTTTTATTAATTAAAATTACTGATTTGTAATATAATAAAAAATTTTTTTCTTAAAATACTTATTTAATAACTAATAATTAATATTTATTCTTAAAATATTCAAAATAATAAAATAAATTTAATAAAAAATCTTAAAATAATAAAAAATCTTAAAATAATAAAAAAAAATTAACAAAAAGTTATGAAAATTAAATACAAAAAAAACACTATAATCACATGTTATATATCATTTAAATTTTAACTTATTTTTTCTCTATTGTCAAACTCATCTTAATGAATAAAATTTTTAAAATACAATTCCAAATTTTTTAAACTATTTTTTTCAATTTTTAAAAAATAAAAAAATTAAATTTATGATTATAAAAAAAATATTTATTTTCAAAAAACTTTGTTTAATCTATTTGAAATTAAAATACTAAAAAAATGAATAATTTGCATCCAAATAAAAATTACAATTGAATAAACTAAAATTAAATCTGAATTTTCAAAATTAGAAAAATTTTCTGTACCTCTAATACCATATTCATAAATTATATATGCCAAACCTTTAACTCCTACAATCGCTAAAACACTTGAATAAGCCATAGAGGAAACATAAAGTGAATTTAATTTCAAAATTAAATAAGGTTTTGCTTCTACTAACAAAAAATATTTTACAAATTGTATTTTATTAGAACCTAAACTATAAGCTGTTTTATAAATTTCAGGATTAATTTGCAAAAAAACTTGTTCTAAAATACGAGTAGCATGAGCGGTTAAAACTAAAACTAAACATATTAAACCAACTTTAAAACCATAGAAAAGATTCAAATAAGGTGTTAAAATAAAGTCTATTATCAAAAAAATTAATAACATAAAAGGCATAGATAAAATAAAATTAATAAAAAAATTAATCAAAAAATAAACAATTTTATTAAAAATCTTTTCTTCTCCTAATTTGATAAAATATAGAATAATACTTAAAAATAAACCTAAAAAAAAAGAAATAAAAGTGGAAAAAAAAGTTATTTTTATGGTTTCTATCAAATTATCTAACAAAAGAAAAGGTTTATAAAAATCGTTTTTAGTTAAATTATTATTAGGAAAAATAAGAACATTATAAATTCTTTGAATCAAATTCTCCTTTAACATAAATTTATATAATATCTCCAACTAAATTTGCAAAATTTTATAAAAAAAGAATAAAATTGTATAAATTAATTAAAAATTGTATGTATAAAAAAATATTTTTAATTTTTTATAAATTTTTTATAAAAAAAATTGAAAGATTATTAATTACGTTAAGAACTATATTTTTCATTAACATTCGAAATAATTTTATTCATTTTATCAATAGGAACCATTTCTAAAGTTGAAATATGTTTTGAATTAAAATTATCAATAAATTCTTGTTGAGATAAAATTTCTTTAATTAATTTAATTTCTTCAGAATTAATATTTTTTTCTTTCGTAATAAGAGAAATTGTATAATCAAAAAAATAACTTTCAGGATCAGAAGGAATATCTAAATTAGCTACAAGTTTTAATGTTTTTTTTTCTTTACCTAAAATACCTGGATAATTAACTAAAAAATCAATATTTTGATCTGATCTAAATCTATTACATAAAGACAATAGATTTTCTTGTTTAATAATTTGTAAATTATTAGGAATTATAAAATCATTTTCATCAAAATATTTTTCCTTATTAATACCTGATTTTAACTGAATTAATTGCATATGTTTTAAAAACAAAAGAAAAAGACTTTGTTGTTCCGCTTCTGCAGGCATTAATATACTAAAAGTTTCTGAAGAAGAAGATAATTTTGTTCTTAATTCTTTTATATCTTTTATATCTTTGGTTTTTTCTCTAGAAGGTATAGAATATAAACCTATCTTAGCAAAATAAAAAGGATGAGCTATAATAATTTTTCCATCAGACATTTTTTCTCTTATAGATTTATTATGCATAAGAGCAAAAGGTAAATGAGAATCTAAAGTTGCGAAAACATTATCTGTTAATAACAATTGATTAGTACGTATATATTGGCCATTTAAAAAAACAATCTCTAAATCAACTCCTTTATTTTTAAATTCATCCTGAACTAATTCTAAAAAGGATCTAGTTGATTCTAAAGCAGTAGCAATTTTAATTTTTTTTCTGCTTGTATCTGTAGAATCTATATTATCTTTTTTAAAAATAAAAAAATCATTTGGGACAAAATATTTTATCAAAATTAAAATAATAAACAATAAACTTAAATAAAATAAAAATTTTTTTTTATTATCAAAAACAAACATTAATTTTAACCACCATTTTTAATTTTTAAATAAAAATAAAAAAAATATAAAACATTAAAAAAAATTATTTTTTTCCAATAATTTTGAATAAGAAACTTCTTCAAAATTATAAGATGGTTTTAAAACAATAGTATCTTCTATTTTTCCTTTATTTAAAATAGATACTCTATTACATATATTTTTAATAACATATGGATCATGAGAAACCAAAACAATGGTTGTTTTTAGTTTTTTATAAATAAGATAAAACAATCTCAAAATATTTTTGGTTGAATTTATATTTAAAGCAGATGTAGGTTCGTCACAAAAAATAATTTTTGGTTCATAAACTAAACTTCTAGCAATAGCAACTCTTTGTTTTTGACCACCAGACAAATTATTAGGA
Organism: 'Cynodon dactylon' phytoplasma; assembly: GCF_009268075.1. Taxonomy (GTDB): domain Bacteria; phylum Bacillota_I; class Bacilli_A; order Acholeplasmatales; family Acholeplasmataceae; genus Phytoplasma; species Phytoplasma cynodontis. The sequence continues at coordinate 145,694 of NZ_VWOH01000001.1, forward strand.
TAAAAATGAACAAAATCTTTCAATCCAACAAAATCAATAATTTCTAAAATTTTTTTTTTTTTGTCTTTCGTAAAATTTCTTCTTATTTTCAAAGGTAAGGAAACATTTTCAAACACATTGATATTATTCAAAAGATTAAAATTTTGAAAAATAAAAGCACTTTGATATTTATTAAAATTTCTTTGAATCAAAGTTCGAGGATTATAATCAGGTTCTAAAAATCCAGATAAAATATTAAGTAAAGTAGTTTTGCCAGAACCTGTATCTCCTATTAAACCAAATATTTCTTTTTGTTTAATTTCTAAATTGACTTCTCTCAAAACATAAAATGGTTTTTTATTAATAAAAAAAGTCTTGAAAAGATTTTGAATTTTTATCATATAAATAATTTAATAAAACCTCTAATATTTTTTTGTATTTGTTTTAATACTTCTCCATATCTTCTTTATATATCGAATAAATATATATTAAAGAAGTTAAAAAAAATTAAAAAATAAAAAAATTCAAAAAAATAAAACAACATTAACATTAATATATATTATATTAATTAGTTTATTTTTTTACATTTATTTTAAATATTTCTTTTTATTTTTAAACAAATTAATGGCTAATCTAGTAGCTATTCTTCCTCTTGAAGTTCTTTTTACATAACCTTCTTTAATCAAAAAAGGTTCGTATACTTCTTCAATAGTAAAAGTTTCTTCTCCAATAGTAGCTGCAATACTTTTAACTCCTACAGGGCCACAATTAAATTTTTCAACTAAACTATTTAAATAAATATAATCAATTGCATTTAATCCGTTACGATCTATTTGCAATTTTTCCAAAGTTTCAAGAGTAATATCATGAGTAATAATTTGATTAGAATAAATTTCAGCAAAATCTCTAACTCTTCTTAATAAACGATTAGCAATTCTTGGAGTGCCTCTGCTTCTTTTAGCTAATTCTTTCAAAGCTTTTAATTCTGTTTTGTTACCATAAACTAAGGCTGATCTTTTTAAAATTAGTTCTAATTCTTTTTCTGTATAGTAATCCAACTTTAAAATAAGACCAAAACGATCTCTTAAAGGGAAAGAAATATTACCAAATTTTGTAGTAGCTCCGATAAGAGAAAAAGGAGGTAAATCAATTTTAATATTCCTTTTTTCATCATTTTTACCAATCATTACATTTAAAACATAATCTTCCATAGCTGAATATAAAATTTCTTCAACATTTTTAGGCATACTATGTATTTCATCAATAAATAAAACATCACCAGTTTCTAAACTGCTAAGAATTGAGGCTAAATCGCCTACTTTTTCTAAATTAGATCCATTAGTTGTTTTAAAATCAACATTTAATTCATTTGAAATAATTTTAGCTAGAGTAGTTTTTCCTAAACCAGGAGGACCATAAAATAAAACATGATCTAAAGTTTCATTCCTTTGCTTAGCAGCTTTTAAATAAACATTTAAAATTTTTTTAATATTCTCTTGACCTACATACTCTTCTAATCTTTGAGGTCTTAAAAATTGTTCATCTTTTATATTTTTCGAAATTTTTTCATTTATTGACATACTTTCAACTCTTTTGATTATTTTTATAATTAAAATTATAAAAAAACAAAATAATTTAAAAAAATATTATTAAATTCTTTTGTTCAAAAAAGACAAGGCTTTTTTGATTATATTTTCTAAACTATCTTGAAAATTAACTTTATCATTTATAAATTCAATTTCTTTATTGGAAAAACCTAAATTAATTAATGCTTCTTTTACGTTTCTTTTTTTTTCAATAAATAAATCTTCATTAAATAAATTTAACTTTTTATCTTTAATATAAAAAATAATTTGTTTAGCTGTCTTTTGACCAACACCAGAAAATTCTAATAGTTTTTCAAAATCATTATTTTTTAAAGATTCTTTTAATTGTTGCAAAAAATCAGAATGAGCCATTAAAAGAGCACTTTTAGGACCTATCCCAGGAATATTTATTAATGTTTTAAAAAAAAATAACATTTCCTGATTTAAAAAACCATAAAAACAATTCATATTTTCTCTAACATGAAAATAAACAAATATTTTAACTTCCTGGTTTAAAAAAAAAAATACTGCCAGGATTATAAAATTGTATTAAATAACCAATATTATTATTTTCCAAAACAATACTATCTTTTTGTATTTCTGAAATAATACCTTTAAAATAATGATACATAAATTGTTAAACTCCTAAAAATTTTTAATTATTTATACTCATTTTAATTAATAAAAAAATTTATCTTGAAAAATATAAAACTTAAATTTATTAAAATAAATCCAATAAAAAAAATATTTTTATTTTTATATTATAAACTTTAATATTATTTGAGTATTATATAATTAGCTAGTTATCATTTTAATATTACAATAAAAATGTTGAAAATTTTGTTTTTTTGAGAGGTTTTATTAAAATAATGTTATTTAATATTCAAAATAAAAATAATATAAAAAAAAAAGATAATAATAAAAACAATTATGTAGAAATAATTAAAATAAATAAACAAATATTAGAAAATAATTTATTTGAAGATTTTAATAAAGAAATTAATAATATTTATCAAAAAAATAAAGATCAAAAATTAAGTAATGAATTTGAAAAAAAAATTATCAAACAAATAAAAAAAATAAATATTGATTATAATACAAACATTCAAAAAATTAAAAAAAAAATCAATAAAATAAAAATAAAAGAAAAAAAAACAAACATTAAAAATATTAATAACTTACAAGAACAAAAAAATTACATTATATCTAAACACAAAATAAATTACAATAAAATAAACAATAGCATTCAAAAAAAACAAAAAATATATTATGAATTTCAGCAAAAAATAGAAAAAATAAAAAATGAATATAAAAATTACTTGAATAGAATAGAGAAAGTAAAAGAAAAAATTATATTTGATAAAAAAGAACAAGAAAAAGAAATTTTCGAAAAAAAAGAGAAAATTTCTAAAAAAACAAATAAAGAAAAACAAGAAATAAACGTTTTTTTTAATAAAAAATTCTTCGATATAAATAATAAAATAAATGAATTAAAAAAAGAACATAAAAATAATATAAAAAATATCAAAAACAATTATGAAACAACAAAAAAAGAAATAAAAGAAAAACAAAAAGAAGAATTATTAAAAATAAACAATAATAAAATTAACATTTTTTTCGAAAACGAACTAAAAGAACATAATAAGATATTAATAGAACAAAAAAAAGAATTTATAAAAAATAATGATTATTTGAATCAAAAAGAAAAAAAATTATTTATCCAAGAAAAATTAAAAACATTTTTTATCTTACAACCAATTCAAAAAATAAACTATCAAAATTTCATAAAATTCATGAATGAAATTCTTCAAAATGAATTTTTTAAAATTAAAAAAACTTTTTTATGGAGAAAAAAATATATATTTTTCAAATATTTTTATAATCACAAACTAAATTTAATTTATATTGATAAAAATTTTTTAGAAAAAAAATATAAAAATAAAATTAATAATAAAATTTTAGAAGAAGAAAAAAAAAAAGAAATTTTAAAACATGATCTATTTAAAAAACTAAACTGTTTAGAATTAGAATTAAGAATAATAGAAACAGAAAAAAAATATAAAATAATTGAAATCAATTCTTCAGAAGATTTAGAAAAAAACGAATTAGAATTCATTTTAGAAAAAAAAAGTATTTTAGAAAATTTAAAATTAAAAAATTTAAATTTTCAAAAAGAAATAAATATTTTGATAAACGAACAAGAAAAAAAAAATGCTCTTTTAAAAATGCAAATAGAAATAGAAAAAACCCATTTAAAATCTGATTTTTTAAAAGAAATTATTAAAAAACAAGAAAAAATAGAAAAATTAGAAAATGAAATAATAAATTTAAAAAACAATCAAGAATATCAAATCCAAAAACAAAATATGATATTCGAAAAAAATAAACAAAATTTTTTAAAAAGACATCAATTAAAAAAAATAAAATTTCAATACTTAATTGAAAAATATTTAGACGAAAAAACCAAAAAATATGATTATTTAAACATATTTGCAAAATATATAAATAAAAAAAAAACAAAAGAAAAAATCTTGTTTCAAAACATAGAAAATAAATTAAATTCTTTTTTGTATACAGCGAATAACCAAAAAAATTTTTTCTCTTTAAAAGAATTCGATTTAATAAACCAATCTTTTCAATTTTTTATAGACAAAATCAAAGATATACAATTTAATCATTATTATCTTTGGATTGAACAATTTTATCTTTTAAACAAAACAAAAATACAAACAAAAATAAGTTTAAATAAAAACCTAACAGAATATTACGAAAAGAATATATTTTTATTAAAAAACTTAATAAACGAAAATAAAAAATCTGATGACTTTATTCAAAATAAAATTTTATTTACTATAGAAAATAAAATGAAAAAATATGAAAATTTTTATACAATTTTTAAAAAACAATATTCACAACTAATAAATAAAGAAAAAGAAAATGAAATTTATTATCAAAACAAAATTCAACAACTTAAAAATACACAAAATAAAAAAATAATAAAAAACAATTTTTATCAAAAAAAAATTTTTATTTATTTAGAAATAATAGAAAAAATCGAAAACAACGAAAAATTATACAAAAAAATATTATTATGGTTTTACAAAAAAAAAATTTTTAATTATTGGTTTTTATTATGTAAAAATATAAAGTCATTTTATCCTAAAATAGATTTAAATTACTTACAACAAAATATTCAACAAGAAAATAAAAAAGATAATCTAAATGAATATGAAGATAAAATAAACTTTGTTTCAAATTTATATGAAAATATAGCAGAACAAATACATAATTTAAAAATTGAAAATATCAAAAACAAGTTGAATAAAAAAAAAATTAACTTAATAAAACAAATTAATATTCTAAAAAAAATGATAGACATCCAATTAAACGAAATGAAAGACAAAATATATCTATTAAAAATAAATTTAGAAGATGCAAAAGAAAATAATAAAAATTATTTTTTTGAAAAAATTAAAAAAATAAAACAAATTCAAAACAAAGAAAAAAACAGTTTAATACACATTTTAAATATAAAAGAAAATATATATCAAAAAACTATTTTTTTAGAAAAAAATAAAAATAAAATAAATAAAAAAGAAAAACAAAAAGAACAAAAAAAAATATTTCACAACTTTAATTTGATTCAAAATCAATATTTAAAAAACAAAAAAAAAATAGAAAAAAAAATAAAAAAAATTAATAAAAATACTTCTCACAAAATATTTATATTATCGCAACAAAAAAAAATAAGTTTTTTGCTTTCCAAAATTTCTCATTGGTGGAAATATATAAAAGAAAAAAAAGATTTGAAAAAAAATACTAAACAAAATCGAAATAAAATAAAAAAAAGAATAAAACAAAATATTATTTTATATAAAAAATTTTATAATTTTTTTAAAAATTAAAAATCATCAAAAAAAAGGAAAAAAAGTGAATATAGGATTAAAAATAAGAACTTTAAGAATAAAAAAACAAATGAAACAATCTGAAATAGCTCAAAAAATAAAAGTTACAAGTGGTTATATTTCTCAAATAGAAAACAACTTAATAACACCTTCTTTAAAAATACTATTCGCTATATTAAAAATCTTTGAAATATCTGCTTCAGAATTTTTTAAACAAAGAAATAATATAGAAATAATAAACCACAAAAAAAATTTTTCATTAAAAATAAATAAAGAATTAAAAAACAATATTTATAAAATTTTTCCTAATTTGAAAATATGTAAAATGAAATGCTTGATTATAGAAATAGAAAATCAAGGTCAAACAATAATAAAAACAGATTCAGAAAAAGAAGAATTTTATTTCGTTTTAGAAGGAGAAATAACATTATTTCTTGATAAAATTCAAAATATTTTACCGAAAGAAACAGGATTTTATTTATTAACAGAAAAAGAATATTATTTATTCAATCATACTTATCAAAAATCTAAAGTATTAAAAGTATCGATAAATTATTAAAAATTAAAGATAATATTAATAAAATAAAAAATTCTATAAAAAAATCAAAAGGATAATAATAATGAGAAAAATTATAATAGCAGGCAATTGGAAAATGAATAAATGTAAAGATGAAGCATTAGAATTTATTTTTAAAATAAATAATAAAATTCCTAATAAAAAAAAAATAGAAACAATTATCTTTCCACAATTAACTTTATTGGATGCATTGGTACAAATAGAAGGAGAAAATTTAAAAATAGGCGCACAAAATATTTTTTACAAAAAACAAGGACCTTACACAGGAGAAATTTCACCTGAAAATATTAAAAGCTTAGGAGTTGAATATGTTTTAATAAATCATAGTGAAAGAAAAATACACTTCGGAGAAAATGATTATATCGCTAATTTAAAGCTTTTATCTACCTTGTCATACAAAATGTATCCTATAGTTTGTATAGGAGAAAATTTTGAAGAAAATGATGATAAAAAAGAAAAAACAAAATTTTTTTTAGATAAACAAATAGAAATAATTTTTAAAAATGTTGATTTGAAAGAAGTCAAAAATATTATTATAGCTTATGAGCCAACTTGGGCTATTGGCACAGAAAAAAAAATAATTCCAAATCAAATAAACCAAATTATCAAAAACATAAGGAAAAAAATAAGTTTATTATTCTCTCTTAAAGAATCAGAAAAAATCAGAATTATTTATGGCGGTTCAATTTCTAGCTCGAATGCAGAATCTTTTTTAATGCAAAAAGAAATAGATGGTATTTTAATAGGTAAAAATTCTTTAAAAGTTTCGGATTTCTTATTCTTTATAAAAATAGCAAAAAATATAAAAAAAATTTTTTAATATTTAAGGAATATTACTATAAATGTATCAAAAATGGATAAAAAATTTAAACAAAGAACAAAAAAAAATAGTAGAAGATCAAAAAAATTCAATTTATGTTTTAGCAGGAGCAGGAACAGGTAAAACTAAAACTTTAACTTCTAAAATTATTTTTTTATTAAAAAAATTAAACATTAAAAAAGAAAATATTTTAGCTATAACATTTACAAATAATGCTGCTCAAGAAATGAAAAATCGTTTACAAGAAATATTAAAAGAAGACTTTTCAGATTTAAACGTAGAAACATTTCATTCTTTAAGTAATAAAATTTTAAAAAAATACAAAAACAAAGAATTTTTTAGTATTGTTGATGAACAAGATAGTAAAAACATCATTAAAGAGCAAATAAAAGAACATAATTTTAAAACAAAATTTTCTATAAATCAAATAAAAAACTGTATTTCTCTCTTAAAAACACAAAAAATTAAAAAAAAAATAATGGAAAAAATTAAATCAAAAAATAAAGAAGAAAAAAATAAAAACTTTTCTAATAAAGATTTTATTCAAAATTATGAATTTATTCCAAATTATGAAGAAATAAAAAATATCTATAAAAAATATCAAAATTTTTTAATAAAAAACAATTTAATGGATTTCGATGATCTAATAATAAACAATTATCAACTATTAAAAAAAGAAAAATTAATAGCAGAATTTTACCAAAAAAAATTTATTTATATATTAGTAGATGAGTTTCAAGATATAGATATTATTCAATATCAAATAATTAAAATTTTAGGAAAAAATAATATTTTATTTGTCGTAGGTGATCCTAATCAAAATATATATAATTTTAGAGGTTCTGATATAATTTGTAGTCATTTATTTTTAAAAGATTTTCGAGCAACTATATATCGTTTATTTAAAAACTATCGTTCAACACAAAATATATTATCTAAATCTAATCTTTTAATTCAAAATAATTGTAAAAATGAAAAAATATTTCAAAACAAATTAGAAAGTGTTTTAGGACCAGGAAAAAAAGTTTTTTATAAAAATTTTTTTAATTCTTCTTTAGAATCTGAATTTATCACAAAAGAAATTACAAAAATAATAAATACTGAAAAATACTTTTATAAAGATGTTGCTATTTTATATAGAATAAACGAATTAAGAAAAGAAATTGAAAATAAACTTATTATTCATAATATACCTTATCAAATACAAGATTTTATATCTTTTTATAATAAAAAAGATATAAAAGTATTCATTAATTATCTGAAAGCATTAATCAATCCCAAAAAAGATTTTTATTTAAAAAAAATAATTAATATTCCTGCAAGAAAAATAGGAACAAAAACTATAAAAAAATTAGAAGAAAAAGCATTAGATAAAAATATATCTTTATTTGAAGTTATAAATGATGAAATAAAAAACAAAAGCATAATTGGTAAAAAAGTTAAAAATTTTCAAGAAAAATTTCAAGAAATATCTATCATTATTCAAAATCCAAAAAAATGCCAACTATCTAACATTATTTTTTTAATAGATAATATAATTCAATATTCCTCTTCATTTTCATTGAACAAGAAATCTAACCAAGAAGAAATAAAAATAAAAAAAAAAGAATTGGAAAAAAATTTAATAAGACTACAAAATATTTTTGCTCAATATAAATTTACTGACAAAATAGATAATTTATTAGATAAAGTAAGTTTTATAATAGAACAAATAAATTTATATAGTGAAAATGAAATTGATAATAATAAAAATAAAATTCTTTTATCTTCTATTCATAAAGTAAAAGGATTAGAATTCAAAATTGTGTTTTTCATAGGTTTAGAAGAAAAAACATTTTTATCTCAAAAAAATAACTTTATAAATAACAAAAACAATAATTATATAGAAAAAGAAATAGAAATAGAAGAAGAAAGAAGGTTAGCTTATGTTGCTATTACAAGAGCAAAGGAACTTTTATATATAACTAGCTCACAAAATAGATTTTTATTTGGACAAAAAATTATATCAGAACCTATTTGTTTTATTAAAGAAATGAATTTAGATTCCTATAAAAAAAACAATTATTTAAATATACAAAAACTAAAAAAAATAGAATCAAATTTTTATCAAATAGCAGATAATGTAAAACATAATAAATTTGGAATTGGCAAAATAGTAGAAATCAATAAAGATATAGCTACCATATCTTTTTTGCCTCCGCATGGTATTAAAAAAATTTTAATATATCATTCTTCTTTGCAGAAAGTTATAAAAAAATAAAAATAATTAAAAATTATAAAATTACTTTTTTGTTAAAATATCTAATATCTAATTTTAAAACATATCTCTTTTTTCTAATTATTATAAAATTTTTTTCTATTTTTTTATTTTTTTACATTTTTATTAAATTAAAATTTTTATAAATAGTATTAAAATTTTTAATTTTTACATTTTTGTTTAAAAAAATTTATTAAATTTGTATTATTAAAATCATCAAATATTATATTACTAATTCGTGTCGTAAAAAAATATTTTTTTATCTTATTTTTCATCTTTTTTAACATAACTTTAAAATAATTTAATTATAAAGAAAATTTTTGAAAATAAGAAAAAAATTAAAATTAATAAAATTATAATATTAATAAAAATATTAATTAAAATTTTTTTCTTATTTTTTTTATTACTAAATATAATAATTTTTACTTAATAATAAATAAAATATGTAAAAAGAATCAATTTTTAATATCTTCTTATATTTTTATTATTTTTGTAAAAAAAATTATTACAATTGTTATAATGTTAAGGTTGTATTAATTTGTAATAAAGCATTTAAAGAAGCTTTAATAAATACGAAAATTAAGAAATATATAAAATAAAGTAAATTATATTTAATTATAAATTCTTTTATTTTTATTGATTTATATTTTGAAAAATCTTCAAAAAAAAAAAAAGAAAATTTTATCAATTAAATCAAAAAAATAATTAGAATAAAAATTCTAAATAAAACTTTTTTATTTTTGGAAAAAATTAAATATTGTTTTAAAAAGATAAAAAAATAAAATTATGGAAAAATCTATTCGAAAAAATAAGTACTTTAAAAAAATATTTTTTTAATTTTTTTGTATATAATTTTAATGATAGTTACTCTTTCAATAAACTAAATTTAATAATATCTATATATCTATATACGAATATTATATATATTTTCACAAATCAATTTTATATATTTTTCGATTTTTATATATTTTTTGATCAACAAAAAAAACAAAAATAAAATTTTAAAAAAATATACAAAAAAATCAATAGGAAAAAAATATTTAATGAAAACAATAATAATAATTTTTATTATTTTGTTTTGTTTTGGTAGTATCTGTTCTTTTTTAATAACTTTTTTTTATTTTAAAAATCAAAAAACAGAATTAAAAAAAAAAATAAAAAAAATAGAAAAACAAATTAAAGAAAAAATTTTAAAATCTGAAATAATTGCCAAACAAATATTATCAGAAGCTAATAAAAAAAACGATTTATTAAAAAAAGAAACAGAAAATGATTTAAATCAGAGAAGAAAAGTAATTGTTAATTTAGAAGAAAAAATAATTCATAAAGAGGAATTATTAGTATCAAGAACAGAATATCTAAACAAAAAAGAAGAAATATTATATGAAAAAGAAAAAGAAATTAACAATTTAAAAATAGAAATTGAAAAAATAAAAAACAAAACAAAAGAAATATTAAACCAACAAAAAGAAAAATTAGAAAAAATATCTTTATTAAGTCAACAACAAGCCGAATTAATTTTATTTGATGAAGCCCAAAAAAACATAACTCAAGAAATAATGAATTTTGCACAAGAAAAAGAAGAAGAATTTAAAATACAAGTTAAAAAAAAAGCTCAAAATTTATTAATTTACGCAATGCAAACATTATCTAAAAGTAATATTATTTCAGAACATAATATTAGTGTTGTCTCCTTATCAGATGACGATATAAAAGGAAAAATTATAGGCAAAGAAGGAAGAAATATAAGAAATTTCGAAGTTATAACAGGAGTAGATCTCATAATAGAAGATGTTCCTAATACAGTAGTTTTAAGCTCTTTTGATCCTATAAGAAGAGAAATAGCGAAAAAAACTTTAGAATATTTAATAAATGACGGAAGAATAACTCCTTCTAGTATAGAAAAAACATTTAAAAAAATGATGTCTGAACTTGAAAGTTTCATCCAAGAAATAGGAGAAATAGCAGTATATGAAACTAAAATCGGTATTATTGATAAAGAAATAATAAATTTATTAGGAAAACTTCATTTTAGAATGAGTTATGGTCAAAATGTTTTAAATCATTCGTTAGAAGTAGCTTTTATATCAGGAAAATTAGCAGCAGAAATTGGTGAAGATGAAATAATAGCAAGAAGAGCTGGACTATTGCATGATATTGGAAAATCATTAAACTGCAAAAAAGAAGGTAATCATGTTAAAATCGGAATTGAATTAGCAATAAAACATAAAGAACCTATTGAAGTGATAGATTCTATAGCTTCTCATCATGAAGATCAAGAACCAAATACAATTACAGCTATTTTAGTCTCAATAGCTGATAAAATTAGTTCATCTAGACCAGGTGCACGAAAAGAATCTGTAGAAAACTATTTTCAAAGAATAAGTCAATTAGAAAAAATAGCTGATAATATAGAAGGTGTTGAAAAATCTTATGCTATTCGTTCAGGAAGAGAAATTAGAGTAATAGTAAAATCAAAGGAAATAGATGATTTAAAAACTTTTAATATTGCTCAAAAAATAAAAAAAGAAATTCAAAAAAATAAAAAAATCCAAAACAACAGAACGATAAAAATAACAGTTATTAGAGAATTCAGAATAGAAGAAAAATTAGAAGGTGAAGAATAAGCAAAAAATTTTTTCTTTTTTTTATGTTAACTTTTTTTTATGTTAATATAAAATATTAAATTTATTTAAACTTTTAAGATTGCTACAATAAATTATAAAGGAGTTGAAATGAATATTCTTTTTATAGGTGATGTTTGTGGTATTACAGGTGTAGATTATTTAACAGAAAAAATTAATTTTCTTAAACAAAAATATAAAACTGACATTATAATAGTAAATGCTGAGAATGCTTCTAATGGTAAAGGATTAGATTATAAAAACTATAAAAATTTAGTTCTTGCTGGAGTAGATATAATTACAATGGGTAATCATACATGGAGTAATGTTGAATTAATAAAATTTATAGATCATACTAATATTATAAGACCTTTTAATTTTGAAAAAAAATATCCTGGAAAAGGATACAAAATAATTAAAAAAAATAAAAAAAAAGTTTTAATTATGAATATTTTAGGTAGAATTTTCATGAATAATAACGATTTATTATGCCCTTTCAGAGAAGTAGAAAAAATTTTAAAAATTTGCAAAAATAAATATGATTATTCTATATTAGATTTTCATGCTCAAGCTACTAGTGAAAAAATGGCTTTAGCATATCATTTTGATGGAAAAATAGATGCTATTTTAGGTACTCATACACATATACAAACAAATGATGATAGAATTTTACCTAAAAAAACTTTATATATATCAGATGTAGGTATGACTGGATCTTTCGAAGGTGTGATAGGATCTGATAAAAATATAATTATTAATAATTTTTTAAATAATAAAAAAAAAATTAAACAAAAAATTGCTGAAGGAAAAAGACAATTAAATGGAGTTTTTTTAAATTTAGGAAAATTTAAAAAAATAATTAAAATTAACTTCAATGAATAATAAAAAAAAATCAAATGAAATAAAAATAAAAAAAGTAATTGTTATTGGTGGTCCTACTTCATCTGGAAAAACTTCTCTTTCGGTTAAACTTGCACAAATTTTTAATGGAGAAATTATAAATACTGATTCTGTTCAAATGTATAAAGAATTCAATATTGGTTCGGCTAAAATTACTGAAAAAGAGAAAAAAAATATTAAACATCATCTATTAGATATAATAAATCCTGAACAAAAATATAATATTTACGAATTTCAAAAAAGCGTAAGAAAAATAATACCTAAAATTGATATTCCTTTTTTAGTAGGAGGAAGTGGATTATACATTAAATCAGCTCTTTTTGATTATGAATTCGAAAAAGAAAAAAAAAAATATAATAAAAAAAAAATTAATAACAAACAAATGATAGAAATTATTAAACAAAAAGATCCGAATTTAATTTTAGATCAAAAAAATCCTCATCGTGTAAAAAGAGCATTTGAACAAACTTACCACAAAAAATTAAGATCTCAAAAAAACGGAAAAAACAATCCTCTATTTGATATTTTAACTATTTATTTAGATCTTCCTAAACAAATATTAAAAGAAAGAATTGAACAAAGATTAGAAAAAATGTTAAAATCTGGTTTTATTCTAGAAGTAGAAAGATTAATAAAAAAATTCCCAAAAGCAAACTTTAATATAATTGGTTATAGAGAAATAAAAATGTTTTTAGAAAATAAAATAAATTTAAACGAAACAAAAAAAATAATAATATCTAAAACAATGAAATATGCTAAAAGACAAAAAACATGGTTTAAAAATCAGTTTGATTCTTTAATTATAATAAATGCTTTATCTGAAAAAATAACAGAAAAGAGCAGTGAAATAATTTTTAATTTCTTAAAAACAAAAAAGGAAAAAAATTAAAATGATTAATACAAACGATTTTAAAACAGGGCAAACAATTAAATTAAATAATAAAATTTATCAAATTATAGAATTTTTACATGTTAAACCTGGAAAAGGAGCAGCTTTTGTTAGAAGTAAGCTTAAAAATTTGAAAACAGGCGAAATTATAGAACATATATTTAATGCAGGTGTAAAAATACAAGAAGGATTTATAAGTAAAATAAAATCTAAATTATCTTATGTATCGGGTAATTCTTATTTTTTTTTAAATATGTCTAATTATGAACAAATAGAAGTTGCAAAATCAAAAATAACCAATATTTTAAACTATTTAACAGAAAATATTGATATTGATATTATTGTTGATGAAAATCAAGAAATTTTAGATATCATAGTACCGAATAAAATTTCTTTAAAAGTAATAAAAACAGACAATTTTATTCAAAATAATAGTTCAAAAAAAAACAACAATTTTAAAAAAGCCACTTTAGAAACTGGTTTAACGATTAAAGTGCCTATTTTTATTTTAGAAGGAGAAGATATAATAATTAATACGATAACAAATACTTATCTATCAAGAAATACTAATAAATAAATATAAATATCAAAAAAATATGTTCTATGTAATTAAATTTTATCATTACACCTTTTATTATGTAAAAAAAAGAGAAAAAGTGCATTTATATTTTATTTTTTTATTATAATCCATATTAAAAAATTTAAAAATAAAAAAATAAATATAATAAAAGTTATTAATTTTTTTAATTAAAAAAATAAATTATGAATATTTTTAAAGTATCAATTGTAGGAAAACCAAATGTTGGAAAATCAAGTTTATTCAACAGAATTTTAAAAAAAAGAATATCTATAATATATGAAAATCCAGGCACAACCAAAGATAGACTTTATGACAATGCATTTTGGTTAAATAAAAAATTTTTATTAATCGACACAGGAGGTATAGTATTCGAAAATATTCCGTTAAAACAAAAAATAAAAGAACAAACAGAATTCGCTATTAAAGAATCAAATTTGATTATTTTTGTTACAGATGGACAAAATCTTGTAACAGAAGAAGATTTAAAAGTATCTAAAATATTACATAAAAGCAAAAAAAAAGTAATCGTAGCAGTCAACAAAATTGATAATAAATCATTATTAGGAAATATCTATGATTTTTATTGTTTAGGATTTAAAAATATAATAGGTATTAGTGTTAAACATGGTATAGGTATAGGAGAACTTTTAGATAAAATTATTTTTTTTAGAAAAATGTTTATTAACAACACCGAGATAACAGACAAAAATGAAAAAAATATAAAATTTTGTTTAATAGGAAAACCTAACGTAGGTAAATCAACATTTAAAAATACTTTTTTATCTAAAAAAAGAATGATTGTAGAAAATATTCCTGGTACTACAACAGATGTAATAAGTACATTTTTTGAAAGAAAAGGAAAAAAATATTATATAATAGACACTCCAGGATTAATAAAAAAAAGCAGAATAAGTGAAAAACAAGAAAAATACAGTTTTTTAAGAACCATAGAATGTATAGAAAAAAGTGATATTGTTTGTTTTATAATAGATATTAGTCAAAAAATAACTGAACAAGATAGAAACATTTCTTCTTTAATTTTTAATTATAATAAAGCTTGTTTAATCATTTGTAATAAATGGGATTTAATAAAAAATCAAAAAAAAAACGTTAAATTTATGGAACAATATATAAAAAAAGAATTTCCTTTTTTAAATCATGTACCTGTTATTTTTTTGTCTGCAAAAGATAATAAAAGAATGCATTTATTTCTTCCTATAATAGAAAAAGTATTTAAAAATTATGAAACTTTTTTTTCTAATAAAATTTTAAATGATATTTTATACGAATCTACACAAATAAACCCTCCTTCTTTTTATAAAAACGGAAAAGCTAAGTTCTTTTTTTTAAAACAAGTTGATAATAAACCACCTGAATTTTTATGTTTAGTAAATAATCCTAAACTTATACATTTTTCTTATGAAAGATTTTTAAAAAATCAATTAAGAAAAAATTTAGAACTTGATGGTATTAATTTTAAAATTACATTCAGAAAGAAAGAAGAGGAATAAATTTCATGAAAAAAATAACTATAATAGGAGGAGGAGCGTGGGGTACTACTCTAGGTCAAGTTTTAACAGATAACAAAAACAAAGTTTTAATTTATGAAATTAATGAAAATTATATTCAAAAAATAAATAATCAAAAACATCCTATTTTTAAAGATTTAAAAATAAATAAAATGAAATCAACACAAAATTTAGAAAAAGCCTTAAATTTTTCAGAAATAATTATTATCTGTATACCAACTCAAAAAATAAGAAATCTTCTTAAAAAAATAAACAAAATAATAAAAGAACCTAAAAAATTTATTAACACTTCTAAAGGTATAGAAAATATTCAAAACAAAATTATATACGAAATTTTAAAAGAAGAAATAGATAAAAATAAAATAAAAAATTATGCTTCTGTTTTGGGACCATCGCATGCAGAAGAAGTTATTCTTAAAAAAAAAACATTTTTAAATGTTGCCACTTATGATACAAATTTTGCAAAAGAAATTTGTTTTTTATTTAATAACGAATATTTTAAATTAGAAATTTCAAAAGATATCATAGGTTGTGAAATTTGTAGTTCGTTTAAAAATGCTCTTGCTTTAATTAGTGGTATTTTAGATGATGATTTATTTGATCAAAATGCCAAAGCAGCTTTTATAACTTTAGGTATCAGAGAAATGAAAAAAATCTTAACTTTTTTTAATACTAATCCAGAAACAGCGACAAGCTTAGCAGGTTTAGGAGATTTAATAGTTACTGCTTTTAACATAAATTCTCGTAATTATGAAGCAGGTAAAAAAATTCGTTTGGGACAGAAAATAAATGAAATTTATAAAACTTCCAACCAAGTTATAGAAGGTATAAATAATATAAAAGTTTTTTATGAATTATCCAAAATAAACAATATTGATTTACCTATAATTCAAAACAGTTTTAAAGTTATTTTTAATAATAAACCAATTAAACAAATAATAAACAAAATATTATAATCAAAAAATAATCAATAATATAAAAATAGATTTAAAATAATTATTTTTTAATGAAAAAACAAAAAAAAACTTTTTTTTGTTGTTAAAATCATTTTTTATGTTAAAATTTTACTAGATTTATAATTAAGAAAAAAGGAGTTAAAAAATAAAAAATGACCAAATTAAAATTAATTAATTCAATGACAGAAAAAATGGACATAACAAAAAAAGAAGCAAATGAATTTTTTAATCATTTAAATCAAATAATATTAGATGCTTTACAAAATGAAGAAAAAGTTCCTGTACCAGGACTAGGTATTATCCAATTAAAAAATAGACAAGAAAAAAATTGTAAATTACCGAAACAATCAGAAATTCATCATATTCCTGAACATGTTGTACCAGTTTTTAGAATGAACAAAAAAATTAAATCATTTTTTAGAACTTTTAAATTCACAAAAATCAAAAAAAAATAAGAATAAGAAGATTAATTTTATATTTAAATAATTTGAAATAAAAATAAGGACAATTGAATTAATATGGCTTGGAATAATAACACTTATCTTATCGGAGAAAGAGTAAAAATAGAAAATGAAAAAGAAATAGGTGTAGTTACTAGAATTGATTTTGAAAATGGTTTAATATATGTTTTATTCAAAAAATTAAGAGAAGTAACTTATAATTACCCTCAAGTAATAGAAAATAATACTCTTAAACCTTTGATAAAAAAAAATTTGAAAATCAATATTAAAAAAAATTTTTAAATTAAAAAACCATTAGAACAAAAATAGTTATATATCTTTTTTCTAAAAAATTTTACTATTTTTGTTTTTTTTGAATAAAATATTTTAATTTAAAAAAAATAATTAATAATAATCAATTTAAAATTTTTTTTTAATAAAAAAAAATTAATAAAAAAGAAAGATAATTTAAAATGAGTAATCTAGTTAAGTTAGTATGTATAGAATGCGGAAGAGAAAACTATCATACCCAAAAAAATAAAAAAAAAAATTTTAGAAACTTAGAATTTAAGAAATATTGTCCTTTTTTAAAAAAACATACCATTCATAAAGAAAAAAAATAGTTTGTCTATCTGAAATTTTGGCCCCGTAGCCAAGTGGTCTAAGGCATAGCTCTGCAAAAGCTTGATCAGCGGTTCAAATCCGTTCGGGGCCTCCAAAATAAAATAAAATATTATCAAAATAAAAAAATAATGTTAAAATTTTTGAAAGTAATTAATTATGAAGTTAAAAAGAAAAAAAAATTTTATAAAAATTTTTTTAATTTCTTCTATTTGTTCTGTTATTATATTACTTATTTTTATATTCATAACAAATCAATTTCACAAAAAAAACACAAAAATGTCTAAACAACAAATTACTGAACATATTATTGAACATAAAAATAAAAAAAAAATTATACAAATTCCTGATCCTCAAGTTTTTCAAATAGGAAAAGAATGGTATAAAGAAGATGAAGAATATGAAGAAGATGAAAAAGATAATGATTTAAATCAATATTGTCAAGATAATTCTGATAATTATATAATAAAAGAAAATCAAAAATCAAAAACTTGTATGATTCACAAAAAATGGTTTTTTTTTGGGATAAACGGATTAGATAATTTTATTCAAAAAATAATAGATAAAAATCAAAAAGAAATAGAAAAATTAAAAAATGATATAGATAGTATTAATATTAATCCAAATATAAATTCAAAAGATTTAGAAAAAATAGAAGAAATTAAAAAAAAAATAGAATTTTTAGGATTAAAAACTTATGGTACATCTTTCTATAATATTATGTCTAAAGAAAAAAAGTATTTATTAGATGAAGATAAAATTCTTATTTTTTGGCCATATGAAAATTATACAGAAAAATTAAAATTACACAAAATACCTGAAAATCTAGACAATAGTTTATATAATACTTTTAATCTTTGGAACGGATGGGAAGATATAGTTTTTTTCAAAAAATCTAAAGAATCTTGGCTTTATAATTTTTTAACAATTAAACAATTAGAAGTAAATAAAGAAAAAATTCTTTTAATAGAATTTAAAGGTCCGAAAGAATTTTTAGAAGATGAAGATGAAATGGATTATTATTTGGGACAACTCATTGTACCTCATTTAGAACAAAAAATTTATAATTTCTACTTTAATCCCGTTTTAAATAGCTTAAGTATATACTAAAACAAAAATTAATTAACCAAATTAATTTTATTATAAAATAAATTTTATTAAAAAAAGATATATATAAAATTAAAATTTATATAAAACTGAATTTAATTTTTAAAAAAATAAACAAAACAAAAAAGACTAAATTTTAAATTTAGTCTTTTTTTTACTTCTAAAAATTTCAATTATTTATATTGATTTCTATAAAATTATTCAATAATTAACTGAATAATCATCTTTGCTGATAGAACTTCTTCTGCCATTATTTTTTCTAGGAGAATTTACGGAATTTAAATTGATTGCTGTTCTTCTTGTTGTTGTAGCTTTATTATCATAATTTAAATTATTTCTGGATAAACTATTTTCTAATTTATTTTTACTTTCTTCATTTTTACGTAAAGGTAAAATTTGATTAATAGTTTGTTTAGCTGTATTAAAACCCTCTTTCAATTTATCTATAGTTTGAGTTGTTTGTTCTAGAAAAGAAATTTTAGAATCAGAATTTTGAGAAATTTTATTTTGGGATGAAGTCGGAATATCACTTGTTGATGGTTGAATTTGTATATTAGGAGAAATATCATTTTCTTCTATTTCATATTCTTCAGAAGGTTCTTCCAAAATTGCTTCTTTATTTTCTAATTCACTCTCATCCACTTCTGATAAATCAGTATTTATATAAAAAACAAAAGAAATAATACCTAATAATATTGCCGAAAATATAGAAATAATAATAATCTTTTTTTTAGAATTAATAAAATGGGTAAACAATTTTTTTTAAAATCTCCAAATCTTTTTATACTAATAAAAAAAAGTTATTTTTAATTTTTTAATTTTTTAATTTTTTAATTTTTTAATTTTTTAATTTTTTAATTTTTTAATTTTTTAATTTTTTAATGTTAAATAATAAATACAAGTCACTAATCATAGTAATAATAACATTTTAAAATAAATAAATACTTTTTTTAATCAAGAAAAATAATAGATGAACTAAAGAATGATATATTTTAAATTATTTTAATTTATAAAAAAATAAAACAACCATTCACAAATAATTATATATTATATTATCGAAAAATTAACAAAAAAAAGTATAAATTTTATATTTTTTATTTTCTTTATATTTTTTTATTTTTTAAAACTCTTAAACCATTTAAAATAACTAAAATAGTACTTAATTCATGTAAAATACCAGCCCATTTAAAAGGAATAGTAATGATAAAATTAGCAATAGATAAAATAAGAATTACTAAAATAGAAAAAATAATATTTTGTTTAATAATTTTATTTAATTTAACTGATAAATTATGAGTATACTCTATTTTGATTAAATCATTTCGCATTAAAATAATATCAGAAAGTTCAATAGCGATATCACTGCCTTCTTGGAGAGTAATTGAAACATCAGAATTTGCTAAAGCTAAAGAATCATTAACTCCATCTCCTACCATAGCTATATTATTATATTTTTGTTTAATATTGTTTATATATTGAAGTTTATCCTCAGGCAAACAATTAGAAAAACAAAGATCTAAATCTAAAAAAGAATTGATATACTCAGCAACTTTTTTATTATCCCCTGTCAACATTATAGTTTTAATTTTATTTTTTTTAAAATAATGAATAGTTTCTTTAGCATTCGATCTTATTTCATCTGATAAAGCAATTCCCATTATAACTTTATTATTATGACTAAAATAAATAACTGTTTCTCCTTTAGATAAAAACTTTTTTGTTTCGTCTTTGATAAAATCAGAAATAAAATAATCATCAGAATCGTAAAAATAATTATATTTACAAACTTTATAAATATTATCATTTTCACAATATTCAATTCCTATACCAATAAAGTTAGTTATATTTATTTTTAAATAATCATTTTTTGGCTTTATTACGTTTTTCAAATATCTTTGTATTGCGAAAGAAATAGGATGATTAGAATTTTTTTCCATCCCAAATAAAATATTTAAATATTCTATCTTTTTTTCTTTTTCCCATGTAAAACAAGAATCAAAAAAGATTTCTTTAACAAAAGGTTTTCCTTTAGTTAATGTTCCTGTTTTGTCAAAAACAATAGCTCTAACATTAGAGAAAACATCTAAAGATTTACCACTTTTGATTAAAATACCTTTTTTTGCTAAATTAGAAATAGCAGATAAAGTAGCAGGAATATCAGCTACTGCTAAAGCACAAGGAGAAGCAACAGTTAAAAAAACCATCATTTTTTTAAAAATATTTCTAAATTTCAAATAATCCAAAATTGAAGAATTAAAATATAAATTAATATATGAGTTATCTAAAATACATCCTACAAAAAGAACTATCAAAACAATAAAAATAACTGTTTTAACATACAAAGGTTCTATATTTTTAATAAAAACAGCTTTTTTAGAAATATTTTTTTTTATTTTTTTACTAATTTGAATAATTTTATTAAAAACAGATTCTTCAGCTGTCTTAGTAATTTTAATAATTAAAGAATTAGTTAAATTAATATTACTACCAAAAACTTTATCACCTATTTTTTTCTCAATAGGCATACTTTCTCCAGTTATATTGGATTCATCTATAAAAGAAGAACCAGAAATAATAATTCCGTCTGAAGGAATTTGATCTCCATTTAAAACAAGAACTTTATCATTTATTTTTAGCTCTTGTATATCTACAAAACTAAATTCACCATCTTTATTTAACAATCTAGTTTTATTTGAAGTAATCTTAAAAAGTTTTTTTATTTCTTTATCACTTTTACTTTCTATATGTTCTTCTAAAAAATTAGCTCCTGAAAAAATAATAATTAATAAATTAGCTTCATTAAATTCTTTTAAATATATTGCCCCTAAAGCTCCTAAAATCATTAATATATGAACATTAGGAGTAAATTTTTTTTTATTTTTAGTATTTTTATAAGTTAATATAAATCCTTCAATAATAATATGATATCCTGAAAGGGCCATAATAATTATTGTACTTATTAATTGTATTAAAAAATTACTATCATATTTTTTGAAAAAAATTTTATTAATTTTAATAAAATTGAAAGGAACAAAACATAAACAATAAACTAAAATACCACAAAAAAAAAGAAGAAAATGTTTTCTTTCGTTTTTTTTCAAATATTGATACAATGTAAATTTCTCCTTATTAATTTTATAGAAAAAAATTATTTTGTGCTGATTTTGTATTCTAATTATTTAATAATAAATATTCAATCATAATTATAAATCTTTAGTTTCTATATGATCTTTGGATCTTTTGATCATTTCTTCAAAATGTTTTTTAATCTTTTCTTCAATTTTATTTCTAATGTGAGAATTAATTGGATGAGCAATATCTAAAAATTTTTGAAAATCTTTTTTCTTATCTTTATCATTTTTTTCTTTATCACTTTTTGTATCATAATCACTATCATAATCACTATCATAATCACTATCATAATCACTATAGTTTTCGTTATCATCAATATTAACATCATCATCTTTATCAACATTATTAGAAGAAAATTCATTTTTAAAATTTAATTCGTTATTTTCTAATGAATCATTTGTGACATGATGTTTGTCTTCTATTTTATCTTCTTTTTTTATAAATTTCGGAATACTAGGCATGGCAATAAAAATGCCTTTATCTCCTTCGATAATTTTTATTTTATGTATCGCAAAAGAATTATCCAATGTTATAGAAGCAATACCTCTTAATCTATTTTGACTTTTATTTTTCTTTCTAATTTTAACAGAAGTAATGTTGAAACTATCATAATCAACATCATTATTCAATTCTACTTCTATTTTTTCATCTGATTTAGAAATCATTTCTTTATAATAATCTGAAATTATTTTTACAATCATGTCTCTAGTTTCTGAATTAATAGGATGAGCAATATCCAAAAAACGTCCTTTTTTAAGTTTTTTTAATTCTGCTTTTCTTTTTTCTAAATTTTCTTTGTCAATATCACTAAAAAATTCGCCTTTTAAAATTAATTCTTCTATTTTTTTTATTTCTTCTTCTTCTTTTTTAATAAATTCTTCTACTTCTTTTTTAAGTTTTTTTCTGATACTAGGCATTCCAACAAAAATACCTTTTTCATTTTCAAAAATTTTTATATTATGAACAACAAAAGCATTATCAAAAGTTATCGAAGCAATACCTTTCAAAAAAAATGGCAATATTCCTCCTTCTCTTTCTTTACTTTTTTTGATTTTAATATAGGTAATTTTCATTTATAGTTTCCCCCATCTTTATTTTTTACCTTATTTTTAAAATTCTATTTCTTACTATTTCTATATTAATATATCTATATATCTACAAAATATTCTATCATATTATTAATGAATATAATTTTATTTATTATTTTATCATTATTAAGTATTTTATTAATCATAAATTTAATTGTTAATAAATGTATGATTAAATTTTAATTTTTTGAGAAGACTTAATATCATATTGATTAAAAAAATTAAAAAATAAAAAAGAAATTTTTTTAAATTCTGCAACATTCATTTGTTCCGCTCGAATATCAATAGAAATTTGATATTTTTGAAAAAAAAGAAAAACTTTATTTTTAGGTAAAGAAAAATAATTGCTTATATTATTTATCAATTTTTTTCTTTTTTGATAAAAAGAAGCTTTTGTAAATAAAAAAAATTCATTTTTTATAAATAATTTTTCTTTCTCATCTAAAGAAAATTTTTTAAATTTTAATATTATTCCATCTACTTTGGGTTTAGGAAAAAACATAGTATTTTTAATATATTTAATTTTAATAATTTTTGTTAGAGACTGTAAAAAAATACTTAAAAAAGAGTTTTTGTGGCCTTCAGATAAAATACGTAAACCCATTTCTTTTTGCATAAGAAAAGTAAATTGAGGGACTTGATCTAAAAATAAAATTTTAAATATTAAAGAAGATGTTATATGATAAGGCAAATTACCAACCATATATACATTTTCTTTTCCAAAATATTGATGAAAATCTTTTATTAAATCTCTTTTCAAAATATCATCATATATAATAAAAATATTATCATAATTACTAAAATCTAAAAAAGGTTTTAAAGAATTATCTATTTCATATGTTAAAACTTTTTTAGCTTTTTGAGCTATTAAACGAGTAAAAATTCCTTTTCCTGTTCCCACTTCTACAACATTTTTATTTTCTACATCTTCTTTTTGTAAAATTGATTTTAATAAATTAATATCAGTTAAAAAATTTTGTCCGTATTTTTTTTTAAATAAATGTTTATGTGTCATTATTTATATAATCTATTATTTTTTTATTTTCTGTAAAAAAATTTAAAATTTTTTTTTTTATTTTTAATTAAACAATTAATAAAAAAAGATTTCTGACTTAGTTTTTGGATTTTCTTTTTGTTTTTTTTCAAAACAGAAATTAAAATATGTTCGCCAGAATTTTTTTTATTTTCATAATAAGTATTCGGACATATTTTTTTCTCTTGAGTATAATAAATAATTTCTTCTTTATTTTTATAATTCATTAAAATTTCTTTTTTTTTATTTAATAAAAAATTATTTTGATCTATACAAAACCAAATATTTCTATTTAAAAAATCTTTACATAAATTAGATAAAATAGAATCTTTTTCTTTATGAAAGTAAAAAATTAAACTGTTTATGTAAAAATCATCTATTTCTAAATAATTATTTATATCTTTATTATTATTTATAAAATCTCTTAAAATTAAAATTATGTCTTGTATTTTAAACAAATAATTATTTTCAATTAAATATTTAATTCTTTGAAAAATTTTTTCTAAAATAATCGAATAACTTATAACTTTCGGATGATAGTAAACTTGATTATACATATGATAACGACTTATCAAGTAATTTTCAATCGAAGAAATACCACTTTGTTTAAAAACAATTTTATCATCTTCGATATCTATAATTCTTATAAGTCTATCAGTATCAATAGAACCATAACTTACTCCTACAAAAAAAGCATCTCTTTTCAAATAATCTAAACGATCAAAATCTAATTGACTAGATAAAAGTTGTTCTATTAGTTTAAATTTACTTTTTTTTTGAATAATAGCAGCTACATCATATTTAAATTCTTCATCAATTTCGTTTAATATAGAATTAATTTCAAAATGAGAAATTATTATTTGAGCGCTCTTTTCTTCATGTTTAGTTTTAAAAATATTTTCAAAAATATGAGAATAAGAACCATGACCAACATCATGTAACAAACAAGAAGTTAAAAGTAATAACTTTGTTCTTAAATGAATTTTATTGTCTAAAAAAAAAGAATTTGTTTCTAAAAATTTTCGCGCCAACTCATAAACCCCTAAACTATGAGTAAAACGGGAATGTTCAGCGCCATGATAAACAATATTAACACATCCTAATTGTTTAATTCTTCTTAATCTCTGCATAACACTAGTATCAACTATTTTTTTTAAAAAAACATAATCAAAATAAATATATCCGTAAATAGGATCTCTAAAAACTTCTGGTTTTAAAAATTTTTCGATTTTTTCTTTTAATTCTTTATTTTTTTTTAATACAAGAAAATTATTCATTAATAATTTAATATCTCTTCTTTCTGTTTTAAAAAATAAAAACAATTTATTTTATTTAAAAATAAAAAAAATAAAATAAAGTTAAAGAACTATAATTTCATCTATTAATTCAACTAAATCTCCGTTTTTTAACAAAAAAGCACTTCCATCATCAGTATCTAAATGACATTCTAAAACAAAATTATCATTAACTCTACATAAAACTTTTCCTAAAATACCTGACTTAATACCTTCTATTTTAATATTTACTGTTTGATTATCTTTAATATTTAATTTTTCTGCATCTTCTTTACTTAAATGTATATGTCTATCAGAAATAATAACTCCTTCTGATATTTTAAATTTTCCTTTTGGTCCGATTAAAGTAGCCATACCTGAATTATAAATATCACCTGAACTCCTAACAGGAGCATTAAATTTATATCTTAAATTATCGCTTTGGCTTATTTCGACTTGATTAAAATTTCTAGCTGGTCCTAAAATTCTAACTCCATGTAAAATCATGCCTGAAGAACTTAAAATATCTATTTTTTCTTCAGCAGCATATTGCCCTTTTTGTTTTAAATTTTTAAATAATTTTAACTGATAATTATTACAACCAAATAAAATATCTATTGTTTTTTGAGTTAAATGAACATGTCTGCCGGATATGCCAACAGGTATTTTTTTTTCAATTAACATAACTGTATTTTAATTCTCCTTTTAATTAAAATTTTTTTAATTTTAACTTAATGTTAAATATCAAAATAGTATATAATAAATAATATGCTTTTTTAATCTTTTTGTTTTGTTTATTTGAATAAAATATTATATTTATTATATTTTGTTTCTTATTATTTTAATTACAAATATTAAATTTTAATTATAAATTGTTGCTTTTAAGCAATTTAAAAAAATGAAGTTGGTTAAAATTTTTATTTATTTTAGAACTTATGTCAAATTTATTCTATATACATTCTATTATAATAATATAATATTAAATTTAAATGTTAAATCATATTATAATATCATATTACTTTAATTATATATTAAAAATTAAAAAAATCATTTACCTGTTTTATTTTCTATTTTAAAACACTTTAAAAAATTAAAAATATTAATAAGAAAGGATTTTGAATTATGAAAGTAGGAATTATAGGATTACCAAATGTTGGAAAATCAACTTTATTTAATATTTTAACCAAATCAAAAGTTTTAGAAGCCAATTATCCTTTTGCTACTATAAATCCTAATAAAGGAGTTGTTTTTGTACCAGAACCTAGATTAGAAACATTAGTTAATATTTTTAAATCTGAAAAAAAAATTCCAACACAAATAGAATTTGTAGATATTGCAGGATTGGTAAAAAACGCTTCTAAAGGACAAGGATTAGGAAACAAATTTTTAGGCCATATAAGAGATGTGGATGCAATTTGTCATGTAATAAGATGCTTTAAAAACCCTGATATTATAAATGTTATAGAAGAAGTAAACCCTTTAAAAGAAATAGAAATTATAGAAACTGAACTAATTTTGTCAGATTTAGAACAAATAGAAAAACGAATAAAAAAAATAAACAAGCAAAAAACCAAAGAAATTTATATTTTAGAAAAAATAAAACAAGATTTATTAAGTCATGAAAAAAAAACATTTTTAACAAAAAACTTAAGTGAAGAAGATTTAAAAATATTAAAAAATTTTAATCTTCTTTCTTTAAAACCAAAAATATATATAGGAAATTTTGGAGAAAAAGATTTAGAAAATTTATCAAACAACATTTTATTTCAAAAAATAAACGATATCAGTCAAAAAAAAAATATACATTTTATTCCGATATGTATAACTTTAGAAAAAATAATGGTTGAATCAGATATAAAAAAACAAAAAGAAATTATAAATTTTTATAAATTAAAAACAAATGTATTACAAGAAATTATCCAAAAAAGTTACGAAATTTTAAATTTAAAAACTTATTTTACAGCAGGTAAAAAAGAAAGTAAAGCATGGTCTTTTTTAAAAGGAATGACAGCACCTGAATGCGCTGGTTTAATACATTCAGACTTTCAAAATGGTTTTATTAAAGCAGAAGTTTTTAATTTTGAAGATTTAATAAAATGTCAAGATTTATTTCATTTAAAAAAAAAAGGTAAAATAAGATTAGAAGGTAAAAAATATTTAGTTCAAGATGGAGATATAATTCATTTTTTCTTTAATGTTTAATTTAAATTAAATTTAAATTATATTATTTTATCTCAAATAAACAAGTTAAACAAGTTTCAATCTACTCTTTTAGGAGAAAAAAATAATGTCTAATAACGATTTTAAAAAAAGTTTAATAATGCCTAAAACTAATTTCCCAATGAAAGCTAATTTAAACGAAAAAGAAATAGAAATTGAATATTTTTGGGAAAATATAAATCTATATCAAAAAAATTTAGAAAAAAACAAAACAAAAGATCTATTTATATTACATGATGGACCTCCTTATTCGAATGGAGATATCCATATAGGGCATGCATTAAATAAAATTTTAAAAGATTTTATTTTAAGATTCAAAACAATGCAAGGTTTTTATGTTCCTTTTATTCCTGGATGGGATAATCATGGTTTACCAATTGAAATAGCTGTGTTGAAAAAAAACAAAGAAATAACAGACGATAATATATTTTTGAATAAATGTAAAGATTTCGCTTTGAGTTTTGTTCAAAAACAAAAAAAAAGTTTTAAAAGATTAGGTATTTTAGCCGATTGGGATAATGCTTATCTAACACTTAAAAATTCATTTATATCTGATCAAATTCGTATTTTTGGAAAAATAGTAGAAAAAAAATTAATATTTAAAGATTTAAAACACGTTTATTGGTCTCCTTTTTTAAATTCTGTTTTAGCAGAATCAGAAATAGAATATAAAAATTATTCCTCTTTATCAATTTTTATAATTTTCAAAATAATAAAATCAAAAGATATTTTTGAAAATGCAAAAATTTTAGTCTGGACTACAACTCCTTGGACTTTACCTGCTAATGTAGCTATATGTGTACATCCTGAAAAAGAATATTATTTATTTTCAGTTTTAAACAATTCAGATAATAATAAATACATAGTATGTGCTAATTTATTAGAAAAATTAAAAGAAAAAATGGAATGGAATAAAATAAAAATAATTAAAAAATTTCAAGGTTCTTTTTTAGTGGGGAAATTTTATGAAAATACTCTTTTTTCAAAAAAAGGAAAAATTATTTCAGATGAATTTGTATCTGATAAAGAAGGTACTGGATTAGTACATATAGCTCCAGGTCACGGAGAAGAAGATTTTATAGTAGGAACAAAAAACAAATTACAAATTTTATGTAGCGTAAATCAAAAAGGATATATGACAGATATAGCAGGAATTTATAAAGATATTTTTTATACAAAAGCTAACGAACTAATTGTTGAAGATTTAAAAACAAAAAAACTTATTTTAAAATCAGAAGTGATAAATCATTCTTACCCTCATGATGATAGAATTAAAAAACCTGTTATTTCTTTAGCTATTCCACAATGGTTTTTAGATATTGACAAAATCAAAAATAATTTATTAGAAAAAATAAAAAAAGTTGAATGGATACCTAAATGGGGTTTAACAAAAATGACTAATATGATAAAAGATAGAAAAAATTGGGTTATCAGCAGACAAAGAAAATGGGGAGTACCTATACCAATATTTTATACTGAGGATAAAAAACCTATTTTAGATTCATCAATAATTTATCACATAGCTAATTTATTTGAAAAATATGGACCAGAAATTTGGTTAAAATGGGATGTTAAGGATTTATTACCTCCTAAATATAAAAACCCTAAAAGTCCAAATAATATTTTCATTAAAGAAAAAGACATAATAGATGTTTGGTTTGATTCCGGAACTAGTTACAGTATATTAAAAAAAATTTCATCCGATTTGGTTTCTTCTGATATATATCTGGAAGGTTCCGATCAATATAGAGGTTGGTTTAATTCTTCTTTAATAACATCTGTAGCTGCTTTTGATAAAGTACCATATAAAAAAGTAATTACTCATGGTTTTGTACTAGATAGATTAGGACAAAAAATGAGCAAATCATTAAATAACGTTATAAATCCTTTAAAAATTATAAAAGAAAAAGGAGCGGATATTTTAAGATTATGGGTTGCAAGTATTAACTATAACATAGATGTTAAATTAGATTCATTAATTCTAAAACAAGTAGAAGAAAAATATAGAAAAATAAGAAATATTTTACGTTTTATGTTAGGAAATTTAAATAATTTTGATTATAAAAAACATTATGTAAATTTTGACAAAAGAAAAACTTTTCATAAAAATTTTATTTTAGAATTTTACGAAATAACAATAGAAATTATTGATTTATATGAAAAATTTAATTTTGAAAAAATAATTAATATAATATACTTATTTATGAGTAATAAAATGAGCTCTTTTTATTTGGATTTTTCAAAAGATATTCTATATATAGAAGAAGAAAATAATAAAGAAAGAAGAATAATCCAATCTAATATATATGATATCATTATAAATGTATTAAAAATATTAACACCCATTATACCTCATACTACATCTGAAGCATATCAATACTTATTATATCCTAACAAAAAAGAAGATATCTATTTAGAAAAATTCCCTTGTAAAGAAGAAATAAAAAATTTAATAAATGACTATATACAAAAATTAGATAAAAAAAAACAAAGCTATAATTTATTTTTTAAATTAAGAGAAATGATACTTAAAAAATTAGAAGAAGCAAGACAAAATAAAATCATAAATAAGTCTTTAAGTGCGAAAATTATTTTAGAATTACCAAATAAATATCTTCAAATATTAAATGATTTAGAAATAAATCAAAATTTTTATCAACTACTAATTGTTTCCCAAATAGAAATAAAACCGTCTGAAAAATTAAAAATAGAAGTATTCAAAGCAGAAGGAAGTGAATGTCCTAGATGTTGGAATATTATTAAAGAAAAAGAAATAAACGATTTGTGTAAACGTTGTATTTCGGTTTTAAAAAATCAAAAAAAATGATTTTTTTATTTTACTAAAAAGGAAAAAATAAAATATGATAAAAAAAAATTTAAAAAAAATTAAAGAAAAAATAGATTTTAAAGTTATTATTTTAGGAATATTTTTAAGTTTTATATATGTTTTATCTGATGCTCTTTTTGTTAGCGGACAATATAAAATAAAAATTTATACTACAGGAATTCATGGAATCGGAGATGCTATTGCAAAAATTTTAAAAGATATAAATAATAAAAATTATCTTTCAAAATTTCCTTTATTATCAAATTATACTCGATATAACGAATTTAATGGTTTTTTTGCTGGAATTTTTTATGGTATAGTAAATATTTTACTATTTTTATTTATAGCTTTTCCTAAATTAGATTATAAATTTAATATTAATTCATTTATAAATAGTTTTGTTTTATTTATCTTTGTAATAATTTTAGCCAAACAAATAAATGGAGATAATGGTTATTTATATAAAATGAAAAATTGTTTTGGATTATTCAAACCAGAAGGAGGTTTTTTGATTTCTTTCATAAGAATTATTTTAACTTCAATAATAGCCGGAATTGCTCATGGTTTTGCTATTAAAATAGGAAGTTCAACAGGAGGAACAGATATAATTGCTAAATATTTATCTAATTATAAAAAAAAAGATATATCTTTTTATATTACTATTTCTAATTTCTTAATATGTTTAATAGCAGTAATTATAATTTTTATTTTTAAAAGAGAATTTGAATGGGAATCTCTTATTTTATCAATAATAAAAATATTAATGACTGGGTATTTAATATATTTTATTAATAAAAAAAAAAATTTAAAAAAATCATAAAAATGATAATAAAATGAAAAATATTTTATTTAAATTTGAATTTTATTTAAAAAACGAATTATTATTATCTAATAATACTGTACATTCTTATATTAGTGACTTAAAACAATATTTAGATTTTATGCAAAAATATTTCAAAATATTTTTTGTTGATAAAATAAACCAAGAACAAATCTCTTTTTTTTTATCATATATACACAAAGAATATAAATTAAGTAGCAAAACTTTAGCCAGAAAAATAATTGTAATCAAAAAATTTTATTCTTTTTTAATTTTAGAAAAAAAAATTAAAAGTAATATAACCCAAAATATAAAAATACCTAAAATAAATAAAAATTTACCTTTAGTATTATCTTTAGAAGAAGTTTCTTTATTTTTAAATAAAATAAATATAAAAAAATCTTTATTAGAATTTAGAAATAAAGCTATTTTTGAACTAATGTATGGATCTGGACTAAGAATAACAGAACTTTTAAATTTAACTTTGGAAAATTTAAATTTAAAACAATTAAGTATTAATATCATAGGTAAAGGAAATAAAGAAAGAATTGTTCCGATAACTAAATATTCTAGTAAAACATTAAATCATTATTTACAAAAAATTCGTCCTTTTTTATTAAAAAAAAACAAAAAAATTAATTATGTTTTCTTAAATAAAAAAGGAGAAATTTTATCTCGTCAAGGTTGTTATAAAATTTTCAAAAAAAAATTAAAAATGACTAATTTAAAATTAAATTATTCTCCTCATACAATGAGACATTCTTTTGCTACTCATTTGTTAGAAAACGGAATAGATTTAATAACTTTACAAAAAATATTAGGACATAAGGATATTTCAACAACTCAAATTTATACTCATATTAGTCAAAAATACTTAAAAAAAATATACTTTAAACACTATCCAAAAATAATAATAAAAGATTTCAAAAAAAAGATAAATTTTAAAAATTTTAAAAAAAATAAATAAAATTAAATATGAAAGAAAGAAAAGGTTTTTATTTTTGAGAATATATAATTTAAATTTATTTTTTTATAAACAAGATTTTTTTAAAGAAAATAAAAAAAATATCTTAAAAAAATTTTGCGATAAAAATAATTATTTTTTTGTCAATTATAAACTTGAAAAAGAAAATTATAAAAATATTATCCAAAATATAGAACAGGAATTATATACTAGTTCATTTTTTTTTAATAAAAAAATTATCTTTATCGAAAATATATCTTTATTATTTAATAATGAAAATAAAAATCATATCAATTTAGAATTTCTATTTAATTATTTTTCAAATCCACGTAAAGATATTTATCTTTGTTTAACAGAAAAAAAAGATATTTTTCCTCTAAATATTAAAAAAAAATTAGAAAAAAATTTTTTTATTCATGAATTTAATCAAATTGAAACAAAAGAACTAATATCATATATATCTAATTTATTTCAAAAAGATAATTTTATTATAAAAAAAAGAATTATATATAAAATAATTGAAAAAACTTATGGAAATTTACTTTTGTTAAATCAAGAAATTAACAAAATCAAAATTTATTTTCATGATATTCATAATAAAAACATTAATGATGAAGAAGATATTATCGAAGAATTAGTATACTCTGAAAATAAAAATATTTTTTTATTAATCAACTCAATTTTAGAAAAAAATAAATTAATAGAAAATTTTTTTTTATTCAAAAAATTAATTCATCAAAAACAAAATTTCACATTCACAATCAACCAAATTTTAAAAAAAATGAAAGATATTATCTTAATAAAAAATTTAATAAAACAAAAAAAAAATAAATATAAAATAACACATATTCTAAATTTATCCATAAATGAAATTGAATTTTTAATATCAAAAACAAAAAAAATTGATACAAAAAAAATAAAAAATTTATTTCTATTTTTTATTAAAATATTTTATGAAATAAAAAAAAAAAAAATATTAAATAAAAAAAGTTTAGAAATATTTATTTTAATCGAAATTATCAGAAATAAATTTTTTTAATTTTTGAAAAACATTAGTATCACCCATTCTTATTATTTTAAAATTAACAATATCAAAAACAGTAGAAGAAATTCCAGATGAAAAATTTTTTTTATTATCATAATAAATATAATCTACTTTATTTTGGTATTTTTTTTTAATTTCATAATAATTATTTAAAGCAGGTTGTCCACTAAAATTAACAGATGTAGTTCTTAAAGGTCCTTCTTTTTTTAAAATTTTTAAAGCTAATTTATGGTTAGGAATTCTAATTCCTATTTTTTTTTCTCTTTCAAAAATAAAACAAGATGGATTTACAGGAACTATTAAAGTGAGAGGCCCTGGCCAAAAAAAATTAGCTATTTTCAAAATTTTATCATTTATCAAAACTATTTTTTGAATTTCTTTCAAAGAAGAAAATAAAACAGTTATCGGTTTATCCAAATTTCTTTTTTTAATCTGATAAATTTTATTCAAACTGTCTGTATCACTAATTTTGGTGGCTATACCATAAACTGTATCTGTAGGAAAAATAATAATTCTTTTTTTCATTTGATTCTTTAATTTATCTCTAATTTTAAAATTCTTTTTTTAATTTATTTTTGTTAAATTCTTCTATTAAAGGTTCTATAATAAAATTTATTTTACCTTCCATAAAAAGATCTAACTTATAAAAAACTAAATTAAATCTATGATCTATAATTTTATTTTGAGAATAGTTATAAGTTCTGATTTTTTCGCTTCTTTCTCCTTTTCCAAATATTTTTTTTTTAATAATATTTTTTTTCTCATTTTGAGAATTATTCATCTGATAATATATTCTGTTTTTTAATAATTGAAAAGCTTTTTCTTTGTTTTGATGTTGGCTTTTGGCAATTTGACAAGCAACACTTATTTTAGTCGGTAAATGAGTTAATCTTACAGCAGATTTAGTAGTATTAACAGATTGTCCTCCTGGACCGCTAGCATTAAAAGTATCTATTCTAATATCTTTCCAATTTAAATCTAAATTTACTTTTTTTTGTTCAGGAATGACAGATATTTTGACTGTAGAAGTATGTATTCTTCCTTGTTTTTCAGTTATAGGAACCCTTTGAACCCTATGTATTCCTGATTCATATTTCAAAAAGGAATAAATATCTGTTCCATACATCATAACTGCTATAGAAGAAATACCATTTTTAAAACCTAAATTCAAATTAATAGTTTCTGTTTTCCATTTTTTACTTTCAGCATATTTCATGTAAGCTCGCAACAAATCACTAACAAAAAGATGAGATTCATTACCTCCAGCCGCTCCTTGAATTTCCATAACAATACCTTTATACTCTTCTTCTTCTTTTAAAAATATCTTATTTTTAATTTTTTTAATTATATCTTGTATTTTATTATCTAAAATTATTATTTCTTCTTTAGCTAAAAAAATTAATTCATTATCTTCTTTTTTATTTTTAGTTAAAATTTCTTTTACTTTTTTTTTTTCTTTTTTTAGAAAAATATACTCATTATAAAGAGAAATAATTTTTTCTAAATTATTTATTTTTCTTAATAATTCAATATTTCTGAAATCATGAGGATTATCAGAAATCTTTTTTTGTAATGATAAATATTTCTTTTTTATAATTTCTATTTCTTCAAACATTTTTATTTTTCTCTTTCACAAAAATATTGAATTAGATTAATTAAATTTCTTTATTTAATTCTATTTCGTAAAATAACAAACAATTAGAATCAAAATTGAATGTTTTTGTACTTGTAGCCCCTTGTCTATTTTTAGCAATAATTAATTCTGTATAACCTTTTATATTATTATCAATTTCGTTTGTTTCGTTTTTATATTTATTATAATAACCTTTTCTATATAAAAACATAACAATATCAGCATCTTGTTCAATACTACCAGAATCTCTTAAATCAGACAAAATCGGTCTCTTATCTTCTCTTTTTTCTACTTCTCTAGATAACTGAGACAAAGCGATAACAGGAACTTTTAATTCTCTAGCCATTTGCTTTAAACTTTTAGAAATATCAGATACTTCTTCTTGTCTATTAAAAAAATGACTATTAGATTTGCTAGGTTTCTTAATTAATTGTAAATAATCAATAATAACTATATCTAATTTATTTTGATTTTTAAGTTTCCTACATTGAGAAATAATATCTAAAATATTGACTGTAGTAGTATCATCAAAATAAATATTCAATGTTTCTAATTGATAAATAGAAGCATTTAATAAATTTATTTGTTTTTCGCTTAAAATTCCTAATTGAATATTCTTATGTGGTATTTCGCTTATAAAACTTAACATTCTTGTTCCTAATTGTTCATTAGACATTTCTAAACTAAAAATAGCTACAGAAGCTTTTGAATTTTTGTTTTTTTGAGCAATATTAACAGCTATATTCATCATAAAGCTACTTTTTCCCATAGAAGGACGAGCTGCTAAAATAATTAATTCTTCTGGTTTAAAACCTAAAGTAATTTCGTCTAAATTTTCATAACCGCTACTTAAACCAATAATGTTATGTTCTCTCCTGATATTTATGGTTTTTTCTTTTATTTCTTGTAATAAACTATTAATTCGAATAAAATGACTACTTTTTTTTTTTTGAGAAATTTGGAAAATTTTTTCTTCAGCAAAATTTAAAAAACTTTGAGAATCTATATCATTATTATTAATTCCATCATGAACAATAGTTGAAGCTGCATTAATAATTTCTCTTTTCAAAGAAGCTTCTAGTAAAAATTCAATATAATTATCTAAATGATAAATAGAAGGAAAAAGACTACCTAACTTAATTAAATAATCTCTTCCGCCTTCAATATATTTTTTTTTTTCTTCTAAAAAAATATAAACAGAATAATAATCAATTTCTTTTCTTTGATAATAAAGTTCTTTCATAGCTAAATAAATATATTGATGGTCTATATTAAAAAAATCACTAACTTCTAAACGATTAACAATATTAATAATTTGTTTTGGATCTAAAAAGATAATACCTAAAATAGATTGTTCTGCTTCTAAATAATAAGGTAATTTAAAATTTTGATTCATATTTTTTATTTACACTTTATCTTCATTATTATTTTCTATAACATTAATATAAAAAAAAGAAATTATTTCTTTATCTAAAACAACATTAACCTTATATTTTCCTATAGAATTAATTTCACCACTATCTAATGAAATTTTTTTACTATTTATTAAAATATTATATTGATTATAAAACATTTCTGCTATTTGATTTAAAGTTATTCTTCCATAAATTTTTCCTTTAGGACCTATTTTTACTTTTATATCTATTTCTTTATTATCTATATCTTTTTTCATTTGTTTCAATAAACTAATATGTTTAATATGTTCTTCTGCTTGTTTTTCTTTTTGTTCTTGTAATTTTTTTAAATTTTCTTTATTAGCTAAAATTGCTTTTTTATCTTTAATTAAAAAATTACCATAACCAGGATTTACTTCGATAACATCATTTTTATTTCCTTTATTTTTTATATTTTCTAATAAAATAATTTTCATATTTTTCAAATTTCCTTTATATTCTGCTAAAATTATATTTTTTAATTTCATAGTTACTTCTTCAATATTATTATTTTCTATCTGAGTAGCAGCACTATTGATATGACCTCCACCACCCATTTGTTCCATTATTATTTGAACATTAAAATCATTATAAGACCGAGCACTTATTCCTATTAAATTTTCTTGTAACTTACAAATAGTAAAAGCAGCGTCTATATTTTTAATATTCAAAAGAGTTTCAGATACTGAAGATAAAAAAGATCTACTTTTATAAATTCTATCACTTTTAACAATTGCATAATTTTTCATATAAATCTCAACTTTAGAAATTAAATCATTAATTTCTAAAATTTTTTCAAATTCTTTTCTTAACCAAAACTTTACTTTAGTACCATCAGCTCCTTGTGAAATTAATTGTGAAGCTGCTTCTAAAGTTCTAGGACTTGTTCTATAAATAAAATAATTAGTATCTATAATCATACCACCATACATAATGGTAGCTTCTAGAGGTGTAATATCTATCTTTTTATTTAAAAAATAAATCAATTCTATTAACATTTCTGTCGTTGAAGAAGAAGAAGAATTTATATAAGAAAGAAGTGTATTTTGAATGACCTCTTCAGTGGATCTATGATGATCAATTATAATGATATTAGAAGTTAAATTCAATAAAGAAGGACTATGAATAATATTTTTATTTTGTGTATCTAAAATAATTAATAAGGAATTATCATTAATTATTTTTTCTGCTTGTTTAGTAGTAATAATTTGTCTTGAAATTTTATTATCCTCTTTTAATATTTCCTGATAAATAAACTCAAAATTTTTTTCCATTTTTTCTTTATCCAAAACTAAATAATGTTTATAATTATCATTAATAGCTAAAGCAATTTTGTAAAAAGCAATCATAGAACCAAAAGAATCTAAATCAGGATAAATATGTCCCATAATAAAACAACTATTTTTTTTTTCTAAAAAATCCTTTATTATTTCAGCATTAACTCTAACATAAACTTTAGAATCTTCACTTAAGGAAATTTGAGTAGCGCCAAAATACTTAATTTTTTGATTTTCAATATCAACCACAACTTGATCTCCGCCTCTTTTTTGAGCTAATTCGATAGCATTTTGAGCATGAGAAGCTAATTGATTATAATTAGAATTATAACAAGCTACACCCATAGAAAGAGTGATTTTTAACTTATATTTATTAGAAATATTACGAATATCTTTTAAAATAGAAAATCTATCTTCTATCATTTTTTCTAATTGTTGTTTATTCAACAAAAGTAAAAACTTATCATCTGTAAATTGTTTTAAATAACCTTCATATATTTCATTAAAATTATATAAAACACTAAAATATTCTACTTTAATTTGTGATTGTTCTGAAAGATCACAATTTTTTAAAGAATTTTCAAAATTATCAAAAGATAAAAAAACTAACACAGAAGTTTTTTGATTATAAAGATTTTTAATTTTTTCTCTTTCTGTTACATTAAAAAGATAAAAAACATTAAATTCTTTTTTGTATATACAATCAAAACTTTCAGAATCTAAATTCAAAATGATTTTTTTTTTATCTGATTTTAAAATATCAAACATCTGGTTATTAAATTCTTTTAAAGATATATTTATAATATTTGATATTTTAAATATTTTTTTTGCATAATTATTCAACCATTGAACTTCTTGTGAAATAAAATCTATAACAACAATACCTATAGGTAATTCATTAAAAACCTCTTCTCCTATATCATTAACATAATAAGATAATTTAGACCATAAATTAAGCCTGTTTTTTAGTCTTATAATTTCAAAATGTTTTTGAAAATTATAATATATACAAATAAATATACAGACAAGAATTATTTTTCCAAAAATACTAATAAATAAAGAAAAAATAATTGCTTTAATTTCTTCTAATGCTTGATTTGGTTTTTTAATAATTTCTTTAATCCAACTGATATCAAAATATACAGTATGCAAAATAAAAGAAATAAAAATTACAAAAAATATAATGTATCTATTTTTTTTTTTGAATAATCCAAACATTTTATTTATATAACTCATTTTCTATTAATTATAGATTCATTTAAATTAAAAAAATCTTAATTTATGTAAATTTAATATATAGAATATAAAAAAAATAAACAAGATTTAAAATTAAACTAACTTTTTTCTTGTTTATCTTCTTCACTTAACCACAAAAGGTAACAAAGCCATATGTCTAGCTCTTTTAATTTCTCTTGCCAAAATTCTTTGCCATTTAGCAGATGTACCAGTTGTTCTACTTGGTAAAATTTTACCTCTATTGGTAATAAATTTACTTAATAAATCGATATCTTTAAAATCAATATAACTAAAATTATTTTGTGTAAAAAAACATACTTTTTTACGCTTTTTAAAATATTTTTTTATTTGTTTCATTTTTGTTTAAAACCTTTTTAGAATAATATTTTAAATTATTTTTTTAATAAAAAAAATAATTTAAAAGGGCAAAATATCTTCTTCTTCAATATTTATATCTTCTGAGTTTGTTTCTTTTTCTTTATCTATATCTATATTTTTATCAAATTTGGAATTACCATTTTCTTCATTAAAACGGCTATTTTCATAATTATTATTAAAATTATTATCTCCTTGTTGTTTGTTAATATTTTTTCTGGATTCTAAAAAATAAATTGAATTACAATATATTTCAGTAGAATAACTTCTTTGATTATGTTCATTTTCAAAAGAATTAACACGAATATTACCCTCGATTCCTAACAAAGACCCTTTAGATACATATTTAGCTAAATTTTCAGCTTGTTTACGCCAAACAACACAACGAATAAAATCTGTTTCTTTCTTTCCTAATGAATTCATAAAATTTCTATCAATAGCTAAAGTAAAACGAACTAAAGGTATATCCTCATTAACAAAAATCAATTCAGGTTCTTTAGTTATTCTTCCTACTAAAATAGCTTTGTTTATCATATTTCATCCCCTCTCTATTAATCAAAATAAAACGAAGAATTTCCTCTGTAACATTAGCTTTATGATTAAACTCTTTAATAATATCGCTATCAGCTAAAACTAACAAAGAATTATAAAAACCTTCTTCAAATTTTTTTATTGGATAAGCTAATTTTTTTAATTCTGCTTCTTTAGATTCAACAATACTTCCTTTTTTTTGGGAAAAAATATTTTTAATTTCATCATTAATATTCTTAATAGTTTCATCACTCAATTTTGGATTTAAAATATACATTATTTCATATCTTTTCATCATAATTATTTTAGTTAATAAATTTCCTCCTAAAAGACTCTCTTCTCTATTTCTATTTTTTTATTTAAAATTTAAATTATTGATATTTAATCTTCTTTAACGATTAAACCATTACCATGAATAATTAATTAAATTAATTCAACATAAATACTTTTCGATCATCACGATATTGAACTAGGTTAATTTTATCAGATAAAAAAAAAAAAGTCAATCTTATTATTTTTCAAAAAATAATTTAATAATAAGATTTTATTCAATCATTTTATTTAATCAATGTCATATTATATTAAATAGAAAAAAATAATGTGTTAAAATATACACAATAAAATATTAACTAATTTTAAACAACTAAAAATTTATAAAAAATATAAAATATAATTAAAATAAATAAAATAGAAAAATATATAAAATTTAATTCAAATTAAATATTTTATACTTTTTCAATTTCTTTTTCTAAATTTTCTTTTTCTTTTTTTAATTTTTCTAATTCCTGTTTATATATTGAAGGCAATTTTTTTAATGCTTCTTGTTCTTTTGTTTTTAATTCTTGAATAATTTCATTTACTTCATCATTAAATAACGAAGGATCTCTTAATCTTTTGATTCTTATATAAGATTTATTTTTAGATAATTCTGATGCATCTAATTCTGATGTCAATTCTGATATAACTTTTTCTACTTCTTTATCTCTTATTCCTTCATCACTGTTTTTTAAATTACTTATTTTGGTTAATAATTCAGGTGTTGATTGTATTTGTTTATTACTTATTTGACTTTGTAATTTTGCCGCAAAAGCCGTAGCTGCATCTTTTCTTGTTTCAATAGGAACTAGATCTGTAATTAATTTTTTCTTTTCTTTTAAATCTGGATTTAAACTTAAATATATTTCTTTTTCTAATTCTTCTATAATATTAATAATTTCTTGACTTTTTAAATTTGTGTCTTGCAAATCATTCATTTTTCTTTTATCTTCTAATGTAAAAAAATTACTAATTTTAAATTCTATATCATTAATTGACTTTTCTATTTCTACTAATTTAACTCTTTTATTTAAAATATCAATTGATTTTTTAATTTCAATAATTTCTACATCATCTATTTTTTTTGTTTTAGGTTTTTCTATATTTTCTGTACTTACATCGATATCATTTTTTGATTTATTTTGATTAATAACAACCAAAATCAACAATAAAGAAATAGCTGATAAAAAAAATAATAAAATAAATTTTTGTTTAAATCTATCACTTTTATTTATAAACATAAAACAATTCTTCTTTCTAATGAAAAATTTTATTTTAAAAGTAGCACTTTATTTACAAATTACTAAAATATATTTTAAATAAATTGTTGTACTTTTTATGGTTTATTAAATATAAAAAAAGCGCTTACAACTTTAATTATATACAATATTTAAAATTATTTTAATCCTATTTTTTTTTTAATTTTATTTATTTTTTGTTTAGCTATATTTTTTATTTTTTTACTATTTTGATTTAAAATTTCTTCTAAAAAAATGTTTTTCTGAAAATAAAAAAAATTCTTCTGAATTATAGAAATTTCATTTAATACTAATTCAGCAACCTTTTCTTTAAAAAAAGAATAAGAATTTTCGCTGAAATATTTTTCTGTTTTTTGGATTTCCCATTCTTTTAAACAAGAATATATTTTTATAAGATTACTTATCCCAGGTTTAGATAAAGGTTCATATTTTATTTTATTTTCTGAATCTGTAACGGATCTCATAATTTTGTTTTTAATACTTTGTAAATCTTCCAAAAGAAAGATGCAACCTTTGTCTTGATGCTCTAATTCTTCATTAATATTTTTACTTTTACTCATTTTTTTCGTAGGTTCTGTTAAAGATTTAATTGTACAACCTAATTTCATAAATTCAGGCACAACAAATGTAAAACCATATAAATTATTAAAACGTATAGCTAAATTTCTTGTTAATTCTAAATGTTGTTTTTGATCCTGGCCTACAGGAATAACATCTGCATCATAAAGTAAAATATCAGAAGCCATCAAAATAGGATAAGTAAAAAAAGAACTTGCTATATTTCCTGTTTTTTTTTTATTGTAATAATCTTTAAACTGATTCATACGTTTTAATTCACCAAAATAAGAGTTACATTCTAAAATATAATGTAAATATGTATTTTGGCAAATGTCAGATTGAACAAATAATAAAAAATTTTCTATATTAAATCCAGAAGCTAAATATAATAAAGCAGTATTTTTGATTCTTTTTCTTAATAAAGAAGGTTTTTGAAAATTAGTTAGAGCATGAAGATCTGCTATAAAAACGTAAAATTCATAATTTTCAAAAAATTTTTTTTGAAAATTAACTAAAGGCTTAATAATACCTAAATAATTGCCTAAAGTCAAATCACCTGTAGGTTTTATTCCTGTTAATAATCTTTTTTTTTTTAACATAAATTTTAACAACCTTAGATTTTAAAAAATTTTATTTTTATTTTTTTTATATTTTTTAAAAAAAGACTTATTATAACTATTTTTTTTATTAAATAAAAAAACAAAAAAAATGGAAAAAAAACAAAATAAAACTAAAATTCTTAAAAAAACTACTATTTTATCTCCTTTATGAAAACTATAAAATAAAATTTCATTTAAAAAAGTTCCGTGATAAGCACACTGAATTGAAGGATAAGGAAAAAAACATGAAATTTGATTACATCCTTCAGGAATAAAAAAAAGGCAAATAAAAAAAAATAATAAATATAAAATAGGATGTATAAAAGTATAAAAAATATTTTTCATTTTTTTAAAAGAAAAAGGAATAAAAAAATAAAACAAAATAAAATAAAACAAAGGTATAATGAAATGTTGAAAAATACTAATAATAGGTATTTTACTTCTCCAATTAGAAAGAATAAAAAAATCATTATAATTATCTTTCAATTTATAATAAAAATTTAAAAAATCGCTTTTTTTTTGATTCCAAAAAGGATGTAAAAACAAATTATAAACTAAAAACGTAATTATAACATCAACAGCACAAGAAAAAATAAAAATTGAATATTTTTCTTTATTTTTTATTTTTACAAAAAAAGAAAACAAAATAATTAAAACAAATAAAATAGTTTCATTTGTAAAATAAAATAAAACATATTTTAAAATTACTGATGAAAAAAAATTATCATAATTTTTTTCCATTATAGATAAAAAAATATCAACAAAAAAAACAAAAATAGTTATAATTAATAAAAAAAGAAAGCAAAACTTACCTTTTTTATTTAATTTAGAAAACAAAACAATATCTTTTTCTAATAAATCATCTTTTTTTTCTTTTTTCATATTTTGCTAATACACCAAATTTTT
Organism: 'Cynodon dactylon' phytoplasma; assembly: GCF_009268075.1. GTDB lineage: Bacteria > Bacillota_I > Bacilli_A > Acholeplasmatales > Acholeplasmataceae > Phytoplasma > Phytoplasma cynodontis. The sequence continues at coordinate 188,989 of NZ_VWOH01000001.1, forward strand.
TTTAAAAAAAATTTTTATAAAAATTATCTATTTAAAAAAGGTAAAATTAAATAAAAAAGAGTTTTTTCATCATCTATATTATTTAAAATAAAAGATTGATTTGGATCTTTAAAAGAAAATACAATTTCTTTAGCAGGAAAAATTTTTATAATTTCTTCTAAATATTTTATGTTAAAAACAATTTTTATCTCGTCTGGTAAAAAAAAATCTAAAATATCAATCTTTTCTAAAGCAGTTCCTATTTCTTGACTATCACAAGAAATTTCTATTTTTTTGTCATTAATATTAGTTTTAAATTTAACTACATTATCAATAACACTTCCTTCTTTAGGTAAAAATAAAGAAACTCTCTCAAAAATTTTAATCAATTTATCCTTATTTAATTTAAAAAAATATACAAATTCTTTTTCCTTGATATCAGATAATTGAGGATAATTACCTGATAAAACAGAAGTTTGAAAAATTAAAGAACTAGTATATACAAAAAATCTTCCTTTATTTATAAAAAACCTTAAAAATTTTTCCTTCTCAAATTCCAAAAGTTTAGTTAATTCTTCTAAACTTCTATTAGGTAAAATAATATCAAAATTATCCGATTCTAAATTTAATTCTATTTTTTTTTTGCTTAAACGAAAAGAATCAGTAGATGAAGCTAGTAAAAAAGGTTTTTGATAAATTAAATTTACTCCAGTTAAAATAATATTTTTTTGTTTATCTTTGGAAGTAGTAACATTTGTTTCTTTAATTAACCTTTTGAAAGAATTAATTTCTATTTCGTAAAAATTTTGAAAATCTAAGTTAAAATCAATAGAAGGAAAATCATCTAAATGAATAATTTTTAACTTATATTTAGAAAATAAAGTTTCAATAACTAAAAAATTACTTTCAATAGAATTTATATTAATTATGGGACAATCTATTTTTTTAATAATATCAATAAAATATTTTCCAGATATAATCGCAAAACCTTTTTTTTTTATTTTTAAACTATCATTTTCTATTTTAATTTTTACTGCAATATTCATATTGCTAACTTCTAAAAATAAAAAGTTTTCTTCAACGTATAATTTTATTGAATAATAAATAGGACAAAAAGTTTTTTGAGGCAATATTTTTTGAATTTGGATTAAATAATTCAAAAAAAAATCTCTTCTTATTTCAAAATTCATATATTTTTTAATCTCTTTGGTTATTGATTTTTTTTAAAATCATTTCTACTGATTTTTTTAAATCATTATTTTCTTTTATTTTTGTTTCTATTTTTTTAAAAGATTTCAAAATAGAAGAATATTTTCTATTTAAAAATAAACTAATTTGTTTAAAAGTAATCTCTCCAAAAATCTTCATTAAATAAATAGCTATATGTCTTGGTAAAGTATACTTATTATGTCTCTTTTTATTTTTCAATTCCTCTTTATTAATGTTAAAAAAATCACTTACTATTTTTTGAATTCTATTCGAACATAAATGATCATTAGAAAATACTGTTCTATTTTTTAATAATGGCTCAAGTGACTCCCTAGTATTTTTTAAATCAATCTTCAAATTATAAATTTGAGAATAATTTAAAATTCTTAATAAAGCCCCTTCCATTTCCCTTATATTATCACAAAAATTATAAGAAATAAATTCTAAAATATCTTGACCGAATTTATTTTTAAAATCTTTAAATTCAAAAATTTTTTTTTTCAAAATATCTAAACAATGTTTGGAATCGGGTTTTTTAATATCTACTATTAGTCCAGCTTTAAAGCGATTAGTTAATCTTTCCATAATATTATTTAATTCTGTAATAGGTTTATCACTAGTTATAACTATTTGTTTTTTATTTAAATTTAAATAATCGAAAATTTTAAAAAATTCTATCTGAGTTCTTTTAGCTTCAGACATCATTTGAATATCATCAACTAAAAAAACATCTATATTTCTATATTTATTTTTAAAAAAATCCATATTTTCTTTTCTAACTTGATTGGTAAAATCTTCTACAAAATCATCTGCTTTTGTATATAATATTTTTTTATGAGGTTTATTACTAATAATAAAATTACCAATCGAATGAAGCAAATGAGTTTTTCCTAAACCTACAGAACCAAAAATATATAAAGGATTTATACAAATATCATCTGATTCTGCTATTTTTCGAGCCATTTTTAAAGCAAAAAAATTACTTTCTCCTTCAACAAAATTTTCAAAAATATAATTGTTGTTTAAATTAACACAATTACAATTTTTAGAAAAAATAGATTCTTTTGTTTTATTATCATTAATAGTCTTTTTTTCTTTCAAATCTTTTTTGTTTTTATCTTTTTGAATTATTTCATCATCATAAGTAATAAATTTAAAAGAAATTTTCTCATTAGTGTATTTTTTAGATATTTCTTCTATTGTATTTAAATAAATATTATACATTTTTTGTTTAATAAACTCATTTTCAACTAAAATAAAGAAAATACCTTTTTCTATTTTATATGGTTTTTTTATATAAGAAAAATTTGCTTTAAAAACTTCTTCACTATAAATAAGAGATAAATTATTAAAAATATTAAACCAAATTTTTTCTTCTTTGGATAAAAAATCTTTTTTTTCCATTTTAAAAATATGCCCTATTAAAGTATTTTATTTATAAAAAAAATAAAAAAATAATTACATGAAAAAAATAATGTTCGATATATATAAATAATTAAATAATTTTTTTGCTATTCATAATTTATTCTTTGATGATAAATTTTCAAACCAAATACAAAATTATAATTCTTTAATATTATAAATATTTTAAATCTATATTTTACAAGATTCACATTCATGTATTTTCAATTTTTGAGTTCTTGTATAATAAAGAGTTTTGATACCTTTATGATGAGCATATAAATAATATTTTTGTAAGTCTCTAGTTGTAATATTAGAAGTAATACATAATTCAAAAGAAATTCCTTGATCTATATGTTTTTGAGCTGTAGCAATAACATCTATAATTTTATATTTATCCATTTTATAAGCTGTTTTATACATAAAATCAAATTTTTCTAAAAAGGGAGCCGGAAAATAAGTTTTAGAATTACCATAAGTTCTTTCTTCAACTAATTGTTTAATAGGAGTCAAAGAAGGAGTTGCAGACATAATATAACCTATAGAACCATTAGGTGCAATAGCTAATCTATGTGAATTATATAATCCATATTTAATAACTTTGTCTTTCAAATTTTTCCAATCTTCATCTGAAGGTATATAGATACCTTCAAATATTTTTTTTATTTTAGGTATACTCGGATAAATAGCTTTTTTATCTTTAAAATAATCACCATTAAAATAAGAAGATTCTTCAAATTTAAAAAATTTTTGACCAGTTTCGATAGATTTTAAATTAGAATGAAGCAAAGAATAATAATTAACTATATTAAAAAAAACATCTATCAATTCTAAATCTTCTTTACTTCCAAAATCTATCATTTGTTCAGCAATAAAACCATGATGCCCCATAATGCCAAAACCAACACTTCTGTTTAATTTATTAGCCTTGGCAACAGCAGGGACATAACCAAGATCTGTTTTTAAAGAAACAGAATTCATAACTTCCATAGCGGCGAAAACAGTATCTTTTATTTTTTTATTCTTAATCATATTTCCCATATGACCAGAGGATAAATTACAAGAAACATCCATTCCTATTTTATCTTCTTCTCTCTTATTATAAAAAGCATAATTAGAAGTAATAGTAGGTTGCAAAATTTCAGTACACAAATTAGAAAATTTAATTTTATCTGAAGAAGTACTACTCTTATTAGCGTTATCACAAAACATTAAATAAGGATATCCAGATTCTCCTTGAAGATGTGCAATTAATTGCAATAAATTTCTAGGATTAATAAACTTTTTTTCTATTTTAGGATTTTTTAATAAAATATCATACCATTTATCCATTTCAACGCTTATATCTACAAAATTTAAACCGTATTCTAAAAAAACACTATGAGGAAAAAATATAGCCATCTCTTCATTATTTTTAGCTAATTCAATCATTTTATCAGGAATAACAACACCTAAAGAAAGAGTCTTTAATCTAAAATCTTCATCAGCATTTAATTTTTTCGAATTTAAAAAATCTTCAATATCAGCATGAAAAACATTCAAATAAACTGCTCCTGCTCCTAATCTCTGACCCATTTGATCAGCATAACGAAAAGCATAATCTAAAAGTTTAGCAACACCCAAAACTCCTTTAGATACATTTGAAATTTCTTTTATTTTTTCTCCTTTAGCTCTTAAATTAGACAAATTTATAGAAACACCACCACCTATTTTAGAAAGTTGCATAGAAAATTCTACAATACGAGAAATGTCATTTAAAGAATCACCAGCTTCTAACAAAAAACAAGAAACAAATTCCCCTCTTTTTTTTAGACCCGTATTCAATAAAGTTGGAGTGGCTGGAGTAAAATTTTGTTCGATTAAATTTTGAATAATATCTTTAGCTAATTCGAAATTTCCTGATGCATGATATAAAGCATTAACAACAAGACGATCTTCATAAGTTTCCAAATAATTTTTTCTATCTCTTGTTTTTAATGCATAATCATTATAAAATTTAAAAGCCCCTATGAAAGAAGGAAATCTAAATTTTTTATTATAAGCTATTTTATAAATTTCTTTTATTTGTGAAAAATCATAATTCATTAAAAAATATTCTTCATAATAATCATTTTTTACTAAAAAATCTATTTTTTCTTTTAAATTATTAAATCTTTTTAATTTAGGATTAATTTCTTCTTCAAAGTAAGCTTTTAAAGCTTCCTTATCTTTTTCTATATTTTTAATATTGCCTTCTTCATCTATTATTTGATTATTAAAAATTATCCAAGAAGGAATTTTTTTATATTTATTTTCATTTTTATTTTTTTCGTAATTTTCCAACCATTTTTTTAATTTTTCAACATCTTCTGTTAAGCCGTTACCTTCGAACTTGAACACAAAAGGTATATTAAATTTTTGAGAAATTAAATCTCCTGCTATAGCATAATTTTTACCAAAATTTCTATTACCTGAAACAGCAACACCTATAACATTTAAATAGTTTTTATTTAAAAAAACTTCTGTATTATTAGTAATTTTGCCAAAACCAACAGTTTTTGTTATTAAAAAAATATCATCATTTTTAAAATTATTAAAATTTTCTATTTTTTCTATTGGATAACCTATTTTATTTGCAAATTCAAAAACATTACCTTTTTCATAACCATCATAAACTATTTTCATTATAACTCACCCTAATTTTAAATTTAAATTAACCCTATTAAAAAAAACAAAAAGATTTTATAAATTAATCTTCTTTTTTTTAAATCTTATTAATATTAATCTTTTTAGAATTAATATTAATAATTATATAACTATTAATAATTATAGATATTTATTGAAAATCAATTCTATTTTTTTTCAATTAAAATGATTATTAATAGATTTAATTATTTTTTAATAAATCGGAAATATTTTAAAACTTAAAAAATTTATAATTAACAATAATATAATAACATAAATATTTTGCTAATATTTTGTTTTTAAATTAACTAAAAAATATATTTTTTTATATAAATTAACAAAAAAAGTATTTTTTTATATATTTTTTAATTTTTTTTAAAAAGAATAAAAAAAAATTTTTTTAAAAAGAGAATAACTCACTAAAAAAAGAGAATAACTCACTAAAAAAAGAGAATAACTCACTAAAAAAAGAGAATAACTTTTTTATATTTTATAACAATTACCTTGAAAATTCAAATAAAGATAAAAAGTTATTCTCTTTTTTTATATACTACTAATAATAATAATAAATAAATAATAATAATAAATAAATAATAATAATAAATAAATTTTTTAAAAAAAAAAAAAAAACATTCTATTATTTTTTTTTAATGTTTTTTTATATAATTTATTAAAAAATTAATATGACTTTTTATGACTAAGAATATCTTTTAATTTTGATTTATAAACTTCTACTCCTGGTTGATCAAAAGGATTCACTGATAAAAGAAAGGAAGAAATTATACAAGCTCTTTGGAAGAAAAAAACTAAATATCCAAAATTATATTCATCCATTTTAGAAAAAATTATTTCTAAATTAGGAACATTACCTTCTATATGTGCTATTTTAGTAGATTCAAAAATTTTTTGGTTAATATATGAAAACTTTTGACCAGACAAATAATTAAGTTTATCTAAATTTTTTTTATCTCTTGATACAATACAATCTTTATAAACATAATTAAAATTTATTATAGTTTCAAATAAAAATTTAGATCCTTCTTGAATAAATTGACCTAAAGAATGGAGATCTGTAGAATTATTAGATGAACTAATAAAAATACCTTTACCATTTTTACCTTCTGATTCTAAAAATAATTGTTTAATCCATTCTAAAAAATAAAATAACTGAGGTTCATAATTAACAAACAATTCTATTTTTTTATTTAATTTTGTATATAAAATATATCTTATTAAAGCATATTTATATGAAATATTTTTTTCTATATCTTCAGAAATAGTATCTTCAAAAGCTTTTTTAGCTCCCTTTATCATTTCTTCTACTTTTAAATCAGCAAAAACAAAAGGTAAAAAACCTACATTAGTTAAAACACTAAATCTACCAATTATTTCGTCAGGAATAATAAATCTTTCATAATTTTCCAAACTGGCTATTTTAAATAACAAACTTTTATCACTATTACTTGTTGTTACAAAAATTCTTTTTTTTGATTCTTCTTTTCCGTATTTCTTTTCAATTTCTTTTCTTAATAATCTGAAAGATAAAGCTGGTTCTAAAGTTGTTCCTGATTTAGAAATAACATTAATAGCCCAATTTTTATTTTTTAGAAATTTTATTAGATTGTTTAAATAACTTCCAGAAACTTGAAAACCTGCAAAAATAACTTCTGTTTTTTTTTTTTTAAAAACATCTTTTTTTAAAAATTCTATCCCAGCTTTAGCTCCTAAAAAAGAACCGCCTATACCTATAACGATTAAAATATCTAATTCTTTTAATTCTTTTTTTAATTTTTTTATTCTTTTTAATTCTTTATGATCAAAATCAAAAGGCAAGTTTAAGCATTTTGAGTAAATTTTTTGTGTTTCTGAATCTAAATTTAATTTTATTTTATTATTTATATCTTTTATTTTTGATGAAAAAAACTTTTTTTCTTTTTCCCAATCAAAAAAATTGTTAATTTTATCCATTTTTAGTTGGATTTTAATTTTATTTTCCATCTATTATAAATTTTCTCTATCTATTAATTTTAAATGATAAAATTTCAATTATTATATAAAATAAACAAAGTATTTAATAAACTTTTTTAAGGTTAAAAAATCTTTTTTTTTTTAAAAAAACACAGAATAAAAAAAATGTTAAAAAAAGAACAATTAAATTACTTAAAAAAGTACTTAAACCAAACTGATTATATGAAGAAGAAATCAAAAAATTTTTTGTTTTATTTAAAAACCATAATATTATTATTCTGCTAAAAATTCTTAAAATATTTACAAATAAAATTATATTAGCTTTTTTGGTATAAGATACTATAAAACCAATCATTAAAGAAGACCAAATAGATGTTAATAAAGAAGTCTGTTCCCAAAAAAGACCTATTTCGAAACCTTTTTTTTCTTCTAAACTTAAATTCTTTCCGTTTTGAATTAATTTTAATAAATATTCTCCAATGAATTTATTCGATATAATTCCTAAAATAGCTATAATGAAGGTTATAAAACAAGTATTTCTAAAAATTTTCAATGTTTTTTTTTTTTTATTCAATGCTATACTTTGAGAAATCATTAACATTTGTGCTTCTTCAAAAGATTGCGAAATAGAATAAAAAATACCGTTAATTAAAGCAACATAACCTATAGTAATCATTATTACAGATTCTTTACCATAAAAACTATTAGCCATATCTAAAATAATTTTTTTTCCATAATCATAAGTAGTTTTTCCAATGACTATTGTTAAAGATAATTTTATTATTTTTTTTATAATATTTTTTGAAAAAATTATTTTTCTAAATTGTATTCGAAATTCGTTTTTCGAATCAAAAAACATTGAATAAAAAGAAATTAAACTAATAATTAAATGAGACCATAAATTAGCATATGCTAAATGAACAACGGAAATGTTAATATTTTTATAATCATAAAAAAGTTTGTAAAAGTAAGAAAAAAATATCCTTGAACTAATAATTATAATATTTAATACAATTAAAAATTTCTTTTTTCCTTTTGCTCTTTCTAAACTCATATAAAGAGTGTTTATAGTAATAAATACAAAAGTAATTAAAGTTATAAAATAATATTGTAAACCTCCTTCAGAATAATATTCTTTATTTAAAAAAATATTACAAAAAGGATATGGTAAAAAAACTCCAAAATATAATATTAAAAAAAATATAAAAGAAATTAATAAAGTAATAATAAAAGATATAGAAGCGAATTGTATAGCTAATTTTTTTTCATTTTTTTTATATTCTCTTGCTACTAATACAATCCCTGCGCTACCTAAACCAATACCGATACTTTGTAAAAATTTTTGTGTTTGCTTCATGTAAGAAATAGTTTGTCTAATATTAGTTGTTGTTTGGTATTTACCTCCGACAACTAAATAATCTACAAAAGTTCCTAAATGCTGAAATAATAAATATATAGAAATTGGAAAAGCTATAATGATTAAATTTAACCAAATGCAATTTTCTTTTTTAAAGTTCATAAATTATTTTAATTTTTTATAAATTTGATGAAATTATTTTGAATTATATTTTTCATTATTATTTTTTCCAATTTAAAAGAACATAATTCGCCTTTATATAAACTTACTCCTACATTATAAATATTTTGTTCTAATAAATAAACAGCGTAATGTCCCATTTGGGATGCTAAAAATAAATCTTCTGCAGTAGGATGTCCTCCTCTTTGTGTATATCCTAAAATTTGTGCTCTTGTTTCAAATTTACTATATTTTTCTATTTTTTTAGCCAATAAAGAAATATTTAAAATATTTTCTGTAATAACTATAATTACGTGTCTTTCTCCGGATTCATAAAAAAATTTTACTTTTTCTATAATTTCATTTTCTTTCATTAATTTTTCTGGTGTTATTATAATATTTGCTCCTTTTGCTATTCCTCCGTATAAAGCTAAATCACCTTTTTTTCTACCCATAACTTCGACAATAGTACATCTTTTATGAGAAATAGATGTATCCCTTAATTTTTCTATAGCGATAGCAATATTATTAACTGCTGTACTAAAACCAATTGTAAAATCACTATAGTTAATATCATTATCTATAGTAGCTGGAATACATATACATTTTAACCCTAGTTTTTGAAGAGACATAGCACCTTGATAAGATCCATTACCACCTACTATGACAACTTTTTCAATATTCTGTGATTTTAAATTATAGAGACATTTTTTTCTAATTTCTTCTTTTTTTTTAAATTCTAAAAAACGTGAAGTTCCCAAAAAAGTTCCTGATATATTTAATATTCTTTCAGGAAAATTTTTTTCTAATAATTCTTCTATTTTATTATTATACAAACCTAAAAATCCATCTTTAATGCTATAAATTTTGTATTTTTTTTTGGCTGTTAAAAAAAATGTTCTTATAACTGCATTCATTCCTGGAGAGTCACCTCCTGAAGTTAAAATAGCTACTTTTTCATATTTTTCTTTTAATTCCATTTTATATCTAATAATCCTCTTTAATTTTTAACTTTTATTATTAGAACCAAATAGTATTAATTTATTCTTAATTGCTTCTTTAATAGATAAAAATCCTGATTTCAATAATTTAATTGGTTCAAAACCTTTTTTTAATAAATCTTTACCTTCTTCTATATATTTACGTATAGATTTAGAAAAAATAATTTGAAATTCTGTATTAACATTAATTTTTACAACTCCTAAGGAAATAGCTTTCTTTATCATTTGGTCTGGAATTCCGCTACCACCATGAAGTACTAAAGGAATTTTTTTTTTTGTATTTTTTGTTATCTTTTGAAAAACTTCAAAATCTAAACCTAACCAATCAGAAGGATATTGACCGTGAATATTGCCAATACCAATCGCAAGCATATCTATTCCTAATTTTGATATTTTTAAACATTCTTCTGGATTAGCAATATTTTCTTTTCTAAATATATCTTCTTCTTGACCTCCAATACAACCTACTTCAGCTTCTATTAAAACATTTTTTTTTTGGCACAGTTCTTTAATTTTTTTTGTTTTATATAGGTTAGTTTCAAAGTTATAATTACTACCATCAAACATGATAGAATTAAAACCAGCTTTTAAAGCCTTTTTAGCTCCTTCGAAAGAACCATGATCTAAGTGTAGTATAATTGGAACTGAAATATTATAAAAAATTTTTAGTTTTTTAACTAAACAAACTATAGTCTCAAAACCACCCATATATTTTGCGCTTTTTTCTGAAACTCCTAAAAAAACTGGAGATTTAAGTTCTTCAGCTGCTTCTAATACAGCTTTAATCCATTCTAAATTAGATACGTTTATTTGAGCAATGGCATATTTTTGTTTAAAAGCTTTTTTAATAACTTTTTTGTATGAATATATCACTATAAATCCTTTCTCTTAATGTTTAATAAAAAAAATTTGAAATTTTTTATTTAATTTTTTTATTTTATTTTTTTTTCTCTTGAATTTTTATTTCAATATATTCCACAATATCTTTAATATTTTTACATTGTTGTATTTTTTCATCTTCAATTTTTAAATTAAAAATATTTTCTAATTCTATTATTAATTCAACTGCATCAAAAGAATCTAAACCTAAATCTTCTTTCATTCTGGTTGATAACATGATATTTTCTTTTGAAATTGATAATTTTTCAGAAAATATTTTTTTTATTTTTTCGAAAATCATATTTTATATCCTTTATATTATTTTTTTTATCTCTTTTATATTTTTAACTATATTATATACTTGTTTGTTGTTTTATATTATTTTTTTTTATTATTTTTTTGTATAAAAAAATATCGAAATATACAAAAAATAAAGTATATTTTTTTTATTTAATATTTTTTTTAATATTTTATTTAATATTTATTTAATATTTTATTGAATAATCAATATTAAAATTATTTTTGTAAATTTGTTTTTTTTAATTTTTTTTAAGTTTTTTGTGTCATAATAAGTATAGAAAGTGAAATATATTATTATATTTTTTTGTTACAAAAAAATAAAAAATAAAAAAAAGATAAAATAGAGTCATATAAATTTTTCGTTAACGATTATAGTATATAACTCTTCTTTTTTTTGTTTTTATTATATTTCATTTTTTTAAAAATAAAAAAAAAACTATTTAATTATTGCTCCAACAATAATATAATAGTTTATGAAAATAAAAAGGATGAATTTATATGGAAAAAGTCATTTATTTTATTAATTTTATTTCAAATTTTTTTCTAAAAATGAAAAGTTTAATTTTAACCTTTTACTGTTACATTATAACTCAATATAATCATTTAATAAATATTAAGAGAGTTAATTTTAGAAATTTTTCTAGTATTTTTTCTAATATCAATTATATTTTTTGGTTTTTAATTGGATTCATTAATATATATTTTATTACTATTATTTTATTTTTTATTCAAGATATTTTAAATTTTTGTTTTATTTTACTCAGTTATATTTTTAATTTTGTGAAAAAAATTTTATTTTTTTTGATATATTTGCCTTTTAAAATTATTTTTTTAAAAAATAAAAAAACCAAAAAAGTATTTTATATTAAAGATTATTATAACTTAGATGAAGAAGAAATAAAAAATATTTTATCTAAAGAATTTATTAAAAATTTTTATTCTAGAGATAAATTTTCTTCTGATGATAAAAAATTTAGAAGAGATAAAAAATAAAATGAATAGAAAAAAGAAAATATTTATTTCTAGTTCTAATTTTTTATTTTATATTGTATTAATTATTTTTGCTATTTTTTTATTTTTTATTTTAAATTTTCCATTTTTTTTTGATTACGGTTCTTTTTTTAAAAATTTTTCATCACAACAAAAATATTGTTTAAAATCTCATAGAATAACAGATAGTGTAAAAAAAGAAAAAAGAAAAAAATTAAAAGAAAAAAATTCTATTTTATCATCCTTTCGTGATTTTAAAAAAACAAATATTAAAAATAAAATTTCTACTTTTTTAGATTCCAATGATATTAAATTTTCATCTTTAAATAATTCTCAAACAAGAAAAATAGATGAATTTATTATTGATTTAAAAAATTTGTCTATCAATTCTATTAAAGATGATTTATTTCAAGAAAAATTCAACACTTTAAGTAAAAATATTAGTAATTTTATGAAAGAATTTAATATTGAAAAAAATTATGGTTCGTTTGTTAAAAATGATACTGATATAAATTTTTATAATAATTCTTACTCTCATGATTTTAATAATAATGGTAATGATTATTCTTCAATTTTTAATTTTTTATCTACTTTTTTTAATACAACTGATAAAATAATGGATAGTTTACTAGATACTTCAGTTAAAGCTTTAAATACAACTTCTTCTTTGATGGTAATTTCATCCCCATTTTCTTCAAAAAATATTTTAAATTATCAAATTTAATTTCATAAATAATTAAGTTAAAATAATTCAATAGATAAAATCCTAAAATTTTATCTATTTTTTTGTTATTATTATGAATATGATTTAATTTAACAAAACATAATAATATTAATAAATTTAAATTTATTTTATTAAAATAATAAGATATATTAAAATAAGATATTTTTTATTGTTGTAGATAAATATGGAGTTATTAAATTTAAATGGAATATTTAAAAAAAAAAGATTATGAAATTTATGAAACAATCGAAAAAGAGAAAAAAAGACAACAAAACAACTTAGAATTAATAGCTTCAGAAAATTTTGTTTCAAATTCAGTTTTAGAAGCTCAAGGAAGTATTTTTACTAATAAATATGTAGAAGGTTATGTTAAAAAGAGATATTATAATGGATGCGAATTTGCAGATCAAATAGAAAATATAGCCATAGAAAGAGCAAAAAAATTATTTAATGTTAAATTCGCAAATGTTCAACCTCACTCTGGTTCTCAAGCTAATATGTCTGTTTTTCAAGCTTTATTAAAACCAAATGATTGCATTTTAGGAATGTCATTAAATGCTGGCGGACATTTAACTCATGGTTCTAAATTTAATTTTTCTGGTAATTTTTTAAAATCTTTTAGCTATGGAGTCTCTAGAGAAAAGGAAATAATTGATTTTGAAGAAGTTAGGAAAATGGCTTTGAAAATTATGCCTAAGATGATAATTGTCGGTGCTTCTTCTTATTCTAGAAAAATAAATTTTTATCAATTTAGAAAAATAGCTGATGAAGTAAATGCTTATTTAATGGCAGATATAGCACATATAGCTGGTTTAGTTGCTTGTAATCTTCATCCTTCCCCTTTTTTAGCTGAAGTAGATGTAGTTACTTCTACTACTCACAAAACTTTAAGAGGTCCAAGAGGTGGTCTTATTTTAAGTAATAACGAAGAAATTATGAAAAAAGTAAACAAAGGTGTTTTTCCTGGTATCCAAGGAGGAGCCTTGATGCATGTTATTGCAGCTAAAGCAGTTGCTTTTAAAGAGGCTATGGATGAAAAATTTATTCTTTATCAAAAACAAATTTTAAAAAATGCTAAAGTATTAGAAAAAATTTTAAAAGAAAAAGGTTATCGTCTTATTAGTGGCGGAACTGATAATCATTTACTTTTGATAGATTTAAAACATAAAAATCCAAATTTAAATGGAAAAATTGCTTCTGATATTTTAAGTAGAGCTAATATTACTGTTAATAAAAATGCTATTCCTTTTGATAAAGAAAAAATATTTTATTCTAGTGGTATAAGAATTGGAACACCTGCTATGACTACTAGAGGTTTTAAAGAAAAAGAATTTATTCAAGTTGCTAATTTAATAGATAATGTTTTGAGTAATTATCAGAACGAAATTATTATTGATAGAGTTAAAGAAAAAGTTATTTCTTTGACTAGCCAATTTCCTTTATACATATGAATTTATACATATAAATTTGTATAAATTATATAAATTATTTTGATTTTTTTATTTTTATTAATTTTTTGCTTATTTTTGCTTATTAATATTTTTTGTGTTGTTTATGAAATATGTTATAATTAATTAGTGTAGATTTTATGATATTTGTTTTATATTATTTTTGTATTAATTTAAAATTGATTAAGGATTTTTTATATTATGAAAACTAAAAAAACTAAAAAAAGCCAACCTAAAATTTATGAAATAGAAGTTGTTTGTGATACTTGTCAAAAAAAACATATAATAGGTACTACTATTTCAAAAATGAAGATAGATATTTGTTCAAATTGTAGTTCTGTTTATAATGATTCTCAAGATTTTGTTACTGTAGCAGGTCAAGTAGACAAATTTAATAAGAGATATCGTTTAAAAAATAAATAATTACAACACTAAATAAAATTATTTTATTTTTTTTGTTTAATTCAATTTTATTTAAATAATTTATTTAAATAAAATGAAAATTTGAAAGTATGAAAGGTTTTGATAGATGATTTTCAGTAATAAAGGTTTTATAGAAGTTATTTGTGGTCCTATGTTTGCTGGTAAAACTACTAGATTAATAGAAAAAATTAAATTTTTGCAATCTCAGAATATTGATTTTTTAGTTTTTAAGCCTATTATTGATAATCGTTATTCTTTAAAAAAAGAATTAGTAACCCATGATTTGGTCACTTTCCCTTCATTAACAATTGAAAATATTCACGAAATTTTAGGTTTTATTAAAGCAACAACTAATACTTTATTTATAGATGAAGCACAATTTTTTGATAATAAAATTGAATATATTTTAAATGATTTATCTTATAAAGGTATAAATATTTTTATTAGTGGTCTTGAGTTAGATTTTTGTGGTAGACCTTTTGGTTCTATGCCGTATTTGTTATCAATAGCTGATAAAGTAACTAAGTTAAAATCACGTTGTGTTGTATGTCAAAGTGAGGCTTCTAGAACACAAAGATTAAATCAAAATGGGGAAATTCCTAATTCTAAAGAAGAAGTTGTTTTGATAGGCGGAAAAAATTTTCATGAACCACGTTGTCGAAAATGTCATATTTTTTTATAAATTAATTTTTTTAATGAAGTTAATTTAAAATAATTTTAAAAAATGAAAAAAATAGAAAAAAATAAAAGTATTTATTGTAATCATTTTTTTTTTATGAGAGAGGCTTTTAAAGAAGCTAAAAAAGCTTTTTATAAAAATGAGGTTCCTATAGGAGCTGTTGCTGTTTTAAATAATAGAATTGTTGCTAGGGCTTATAATAATACAGAAAATAAAAAATTATTTTTTGCTCATGCAGAATTTTTAGTTTTAAAAAAATTAAATAAAAAAATAAAAAATCATAAGTTTGAAAAAATAAGTATTTATACTACTTTAGAACCTTGTATAATGTGTATGGGCGCTTTAATACAAGCAAGGGTTCAATCATTATATTACGGAGCTGAAAATCTTAAATCAGGTTTTTTTAGCAAAGTTGGTATTCTATCTTCAGACAGTTTGGATAATTTTTCTTTTTTTTATGAGAAAATATCTGTCCAATCAGGTTTTTTATCTGAAGAAAGTTCGTTTATTTTGAAAAAATTTTTTTTAAATTTAAGAAAAAAAAATAATTTTTAAATTTTTAACTTTTACTCAAGTTATTATTCAATTAAAAAAAAATGAATTTGGTCAGGTCTTAATTGAAGCAGCCATAAGTTTTAATTTGATGTGGATAATAACTTGAGTAAAAGTTAAAAAAATATTCTTAAAACAAAGAGAGAATTTTATTTTAGATGTTAAAAAAAATTTTTTACAAAAAATTTAAAATTAAATTATTTTCTTCTATTTTTGATGGTATTTTAAAAGATGAAAAACCTTTTATAGAAAATGAATTTTTTTTAGACGGTAAAAAAATAAAAATAGAATTTTTTTATCTTTGTCAAAATAAATATAACAGTTATTGTTTAGAAATTAAACAATATATTGTTTGGACTATCAAAGATAATATTTGTCGTGTTTTTATAGATAAAAATTATTATTGTGATTTTAAAGAATTTTATCAAATTAAAGTAAATATAATTTATGTTGATTTTTTATATAAGATATTAGAAAAACGTAGATATCTAATATACAATAATATTTTATATTTTATATTTTTTTCTTTTTTCTTTTTATTTTTTTTCTTTTGTGGAAAAATTTATTTTAATTATAAACAATTTTTATTTTTTTCATTTTGTTTTATTATTTGTTGTTTATTATTTTTTTTCTTTTTTAATAAAAAACAAAAAAAAATTTTTTATGATTTTAAAAAAAATATTTTTGATATAACAATTAAAAAAACTAAAAATTATTTAGGTGAAGAAAAATTTGAAAATATTTTAAAAAAACAAAAATCGTTTTTTTCTTAATTAGATTTTAATATGAGTAATTTTAAATTATTTAGTTTTTTTAAAAATGGAGATATTACGAAAGATGATTTATGAAAGTATTGTGGTTGGAGGTGGACATGCTGGTGTCGAGGCTGCTTATACATTATCTAAAAAACATAAAACTTTACTTATAACTGGAAATTTAAAACAAATAGCTATTTTGCCATGTAATCCTTCTATTGGCGGACCTGCTAAAGGAGTAGTAGTTAGAGAAATAGATGCTTTAGGTGGTTTAATGGGTAAAGCAGCAGATTTATCACAAATTCAAATAAAAATGTTGAACACTTCTAAAGGACCGGCTGTCAGAAGTTTAAGAGCCCAAATTGATAAAGTTAAATATCCTCAAGTTGTTTTAGAATTCTTAAAGAAAAATTCTAATCTATTTTTTTTAGAATCTTTGGTAAAAGATTTGATTATTGAAAAAAATATAGTAAAAGGTGTTAGGTTACAAAATAATAGTGTTATTTATAGTCAAACTGTTATAATCACTGCAGGAACTTATTTATCTAGTCAAATTTTAATTGGTAAAAAAAAAATTAATCAAGGTCCTAATAATTCTCCTACAACATATGGTATTAGTTATCAATTAAGTAAAAAATATGGTTTTGAAATTATTCGTTTAAAAACAGGTACTCCTCCTAGGGTAAAAAAAAATACTATAGATTATAGTAAAACTAAAATTCAAAAAGGAGATGATTTTCTTCAAACTTTTAGTTCTCCTTCAATAATTAAAGAAATAGGCATCCAAAAACCTTGTTTTTTAGTTTATACAAATAGCGAAACTCATAAAATAATAAAAGAAAATTTAGATAAATCTCCTATGTATAGTGGATATATTAAAAGCAAAGGACCACGTTATTGTCCATCTATAGAAGATAAAATAGTAAGATTTTGCGATAAAGAAAGACATCAAATTTTTATAGAACCCGAGAGTTTAGAATTAGAAGAAATGTATTTACAAGGATTATCTACTAGTTTTCCTGAAGAAATACAACATCAGATTTTAAAAACTATTCCTGCATTAGAGAAAGCGAAAATTGTTAAATATGCTTATGCAATTGAATATGACGCTTTTAATCCTAATCAGTTAAAATATAATTTAGAAACTAAGAAAATTAAGAATTTGTTTTTAGCTGGTCAAATTAATGGTACTAGTGGTTATGAAGAAGCAGCATGTCAAGGTTTGATGGCTGGTATAAACGCTAGTTTAAGAATTCAGAAAAAAGATATTTTTGTATTAAATAGAAAAGAATCTTATATTGGTGTTTTAATAGATGATTTAATAAATAAAGGAACTTCTGAACCATATAGATTATTAACTTCTAGAGCTGAATTTCGTTTGCTTTTAAGGCATGATAATGCTGATTTACGATTGACACATTATGCTTATAATATGGGTTTAATAGAAAAAAAAATTTATGAAGAAGTAGAGATAAAACGTAATACAATTTCTTTTTTAAAAGATAAAATTAAAAAAATTGTTATAAGTCCCAATAAACAAAATCTGGATTTTTTGAAGAAGTATAATTCTTCTTTAATCAAAGAAAATATCTTTTTATATCAATTATTAAAAAGAAACGAAATAGATACTAATGCTTTGATTTTTTTTCTTGATAAAAAATATAATCAAGATATTTTAGAACAATTAATGATTCAAATTAAATACGAAAACTATATTTTGAAAGCTGAAAAAGAAGCAGATAAATTAATTTTTTTAGAAAAAAAAATAATACCTAATAATATTAATTATGATGAAATTCATAATTTATCTATGGAAGCTAAAGAAAAATTAAATTTAATTAAACCTAATAATTTAGGTCAAGCTTCTAGAATTTTAGGAATTAATCCTTCTGATATTTCTATTATTAATATTTATTTAAAAAGATATCAAACATAAAATGATTTATGATAATTTGCTTAAAGAAAGTTTTTATTTAAATAGTTTTCAACTTAATCAATTTAAAAAATATTATTTTTTTTTAAAAATTTGTAATAAAAAAGTGAATTTAACTTCATTATTATCCGAAAGAGATGTTTATATAAAACATTTTTATGATTCTTTATTTATTTCTAAAATTATTAATTTAAAAAAAATAAAAAATTTATGTGATTTAGGAACAGGAGCAGGTTTTCCAGGTATTCCTCTTAAAATTTTAAATCCTCATTTAGAAGTTTTTTTAATAGAATCTAATAAAAAAAAAGTTATTTTTTTAAAGAAAATCATTTCTATTTTAGATTTATCTAATGTTTTTGTTTTTAATCAAAAAGTAGAACAACATAATTATAAGTATAATTTTATTATTACAAGATCTTTAGGTTCTTTAAATATTGTTTTAAAACTATCTTCTTTTATAACTAAAAAAAAAGGTTATTTATTAGCTATGAAAGGACCAAAATATATTAAAGAATTGGAAAATATTAAAAAAAAATATTCTTTTATTTTCAAAAAAAAGTTTATTTCAGAATTGCCTTTTCAATTAGGACAAAGAGTTAATTTACTCTTTAAAAAAAAATAAATAAGAAAATAATATTTTTTGATTTATTATAAAATCAAAATAAAAATCTATTATTTTTTTATTTTTTTTATTTTTTATCTAATTTATTCAAGGTTTTTTTGGCTTCTATAAATAAATTGTAAAAATTTAAACAAATTTTGTACATTTTATTTATAAAAGAAATATCTCTATCAACTTCTTTAACTTTAGCATTTTGATAAGTATGATATACCAAAAAAAAAGCCTTTTGAGCGTTTGAACAGTAAAGTTGTGCTTGGATTTGAGCATAGTAAAATATAGGTATTTGATCTTTGTGAAAAAAATTTTTCCAAGTTTGACTCTTTTGAGAAAAAGGACATTTTATTTCTAATATTGTTTGGGAATTTTCGTTCCATCCATCTAAAGAAGCTGAAAAAAATTCTTTGACACAAACTATAGGAGCGAATTCTGTTTTATTAATTTCATTAAAAAAATTTCTAGCTTCTCGTTCTAGAGATCTTCCATGTTTCATGGCTAAATTATCTTCTATTTTTTCTCCAAAAAGTTTTCTTTTAAAAAGATTTTTTTTATTATCAAAAGGATTTAAATCCATAATTGTTGCTACTTCAGAAGCATTGATATATTTTTCTCTATGTTTATGCCAATTATCTGAATTTTGTTTTATTTTTAAATAATTCATATATTTTTTATAAATTTTATAAACCTTTCTTTTGAAGTAATATTTTACTATTTTTCAAATTGACTTTGGAAAAGATTGTAGTAAAAGCCTTTTTGTTTAAGTAATTCAGTATGTTTACCTTTTTCTATAATATAACCATTTTTTAAAACAACAATCATATCAGCATTAATAATAGTGGATAAACGATGAGCAATAACGATAGATGTTCTATTATTAAATAGTTCTTGAATTGATTTTTGAATAATTAATTCCATCTGAGTATCAATAGTTGAAGTTGCCTCATCCAAAATTAAAATAGAAGGATTTCTTAATAAAATACGTGTGATAGTTATTAATTGTTTTTCACCTTGAGATAAATTATCTGATTCTTCGTCTATTAAAGTTTGATAACTTTTTTCTTTTTTTATAATAAAATCATGTAATTTAGTTTTTTTAGAAGCTTGTATAATTTCTTCTTCTGTTGAATTAGGACTACCATATTTTATATTTTCTAAAATAGTTCCTTGGAATAACCATACATCTTGAAAAACAACTCCTAAAATTTTTCTCAAACTTTCATTTTTTATTTTATTAATGTTTATTCCGTCAATATTAATATTACCTTCTTCTATTTTATAAAATCTTGTTAACAAATTTATTAAAGTTGTTTTTCCAGATCCTGTAGGTCCTACAATAGCAACCATTTGTTTTTGATCAATAGATAAGTTAATATTTTTAATAATTTGATTATTTTTTTCATATCCAAAACTCACGTTATTAAAATTTATATATCCTTTTGTTTGGTTTAAATTTATTAGGTTATTCAATTTTTCTTCTGTTTCTTCATATTCTGACAAAAAAGTAAAAATTCTATTCGAAGCTGCTTTTGTAGATTGTAAAATAACAAAAGCTTGGCTTATATCGTTTATAGGATTTCCTAATCTCCAAACATATTGTGTAAATACTTGAAAAGTACCTAATTTAAGAGTTACAAAACCTAATTTAGTAAAAAAATAATTTAAATTTTCTTTCATTAAAAAAAAACCTAGTACAATCATTATTGATAACATAGTATAAGTTAAAAAGTAAATAATTGCAATAGAAGAACCAGATAATAAATTGGATTTAAAAATTAGTTTCGATAATTCTTTATTTTTTTCTTGAAAATCTTCAAACACTTTTTTTTGTTGATTATATAGAAGAATTTCTTTGTGACCTAAATATTTTTCTTGCAAAAATCCATTATATTCTCCTGTTTTTTCAAATCTTTTTATAAATAAAATACGAGATTTTTTATTAATTAAAAAAATAGTTATAAGAGACAAAGGGATCATCATAAATATAATTATTCCTATTCTAAAATTAATCCAAAACATTAAACTTGTTAATATAGATATATTAAAAAAAGAACAAATAAGAGAAGAAAATGTTTGTTGTAAACCATTAGAAACTGTTTCCATATCATTACTTACTCTACTCATTATATTTCCTATTGTATTTTGATCAAAATATTGTATAGGTAGTTTATGAATTTTTGCATGCAGTTTTTCTCGAATATTTCCTAAAGATTTATGAATAGAAGGTATAAGTAATTTGTTATAAATGAATTTACCAATTGTACAAATAAAATATAGAATAAAATTAAAAAATAAATATGTAAAAATTATTTTTTTATATTGGATTATGTTATCAGTATTAGAAGAATTTTTTTTTATATAATCCATAATATAATTTCCTTCAAATATAGGAATATAAGCACTAATAATAGAAAAAATCATTATTAAGAATATACTAATAATTATTTTTTTTTTGAAGGGTTTCAAGTAATAAAAAAAAATTTGATTCATTATAAAACCTCTTTTATTCTTTGTGAAAAAGCGATATCTTGATAAATTTTACATTTTTTAATTAATTCTTCATGTTTACCAATATTTACTATTTTGCCATCAACTAATACTACTATTTTATCTGCTTTCTCGATAGAACTTAATCTTTGAGCCACAATTATGATAATTGAATTTTTTATTTTATTTAGTAATGTTTTTCTGATGATTGAATCAGTTTTGTAGTCCAAAGCAGAAAAAGAATCATCAAAAATATAAATATCAGGTTCTTTTAAAAAAGCCCTTGTTAAAGAAAGTCTTTGTTTTTGTCCACCGGATAAGTTAAGTCCAAGTTCGCTTATTTCTTCTTTTAATTGGTTTTTTTTACTTTTTATAAATTCATGTGCTTGTGCTATTTCAGCTTTTTCTAACATTTCAATTTCTGATGCATTTTTTTTTCCGAATAATAAATTACTAAAAATTGTTCCTTTGAATAAAATATTTTTTTGTGATACAAATCCTATTTTTTCTCTAAGTTTATTTATATTAAAATTTGTGATATTAATTCCATTAATTTGGATTTGACCTTTAGTTGGTTCTATTAAACGAGGTATTAAATTCACTAGAGTAGTTTTTCCTGAACCTGTTTTTCCAACAAAAGCTATTAATTCTGAACTATTAACCTCAAAATTAATATCTTCTAAGATCATTTTTTGAGAGTCAGGATATTTAAAACATACATTTTTAAATTCTAATTTTTTTATTTTTCCTATTTTTTCTTTTTCTAAGTATTTATTTAGATTTTCTGTTTGAGTATTAAGTATTTGTTCTAGATTTTTAACACAAATTAAAGTTTTAGGAAACATCATGAATAATAGTAAAAAATTTAGTATTGAAAATAAAACATGATATTGTAAATTAATACAGTTATATAAATCACCTATTTTTAAACCTGTATCATTATAAGCATTTTTTTTGATTAAAGTAGCTCCTATTCCTGTTGTTAAAATAATAGAAGTGTTTAATAAAAGATAAAATAAAGGTTCTATAGATACCATAGAAATAAAAAAATTTATGATTAATTTTTTATATTTAGAATTTATTTTTTCAAATTTTTTTTTTTCGTATTTTTCTTGATTTAAACTTTTTATTACTTTAATACCTAAAATATTTTGACGTATAATAGAGTTTATTTCTTCAGCTTTTTGTTGTTGTTTCATTGATAGATTATAATTTTTTTTAACTAGAAAGAATAACATAAAAATAAAAAAAGGTATAGTTATAAAGATAGTATATGCTAATTTGAATGAAATTAAATAAATACAAAATAAACTAATAATTAACATTATTGGAGAGATAATAGCTGATTTATAAAAATTTGATACAAAACTCATTATTTGATAAATATTAGTAGTAGTACGATTCATAAGTTTAGAAACACCAATATTTTTGATTTCTGTTATAGAAAAATTTTGTATTTTACTAAAAATTAGAGTACTTAAATCTTTAAAAATTAGAGAAGAAATTTTAGCTGAACAAAAATTTATAATTAAATGTCCTGTAAAAGCTAATATTACTAAAAAACATAAAATTAATATCATTTTTATAAAATGTTCTTTCATATAATCAACATTGTTAATTACGTATTTTCCTATTATATAAGGTATTATAATTTCTCCACAAGATATAAGAATTATAGATATGAAGTTTAATAAAAAAAATATTTTGTATTTTAAAATATATTTAAAAATTATTTTCATAATTAATATTAATGACTACTTTCTTTATTTTATTTTAAAAAATAAAAAAGATATTTTTTTGTTTTTTAAAATAAAAATTAAATAAAAACTAACTATATATACTATATATAATAATATACTATTATTTTTTTTATAAAAGTATTTTTATTAAAAAAATAAAAAAAAATTAATTTATAAAAAAGACTTTTTTAGAAAAAATAATTAAAGTTTTTTTATAAATTAATTTATATTTTTTTTAATTTAAACAATAAAATTATTATAAAGAAGAAGGATCATTTATAGAATTAGAGTTATTTTTTTCATTTGCAGATGATACTACTGCTGCTCCTGTAGTAATAATAACAGATGCTATTGAAGCTGCGTTTAAAATGGCATGTCTAGTAACTTTAGTTGGATCTATTATACCTTCTTTTAACAAATCTACATATTTACCTTCTTTAGCATCAAAACCAAAATTTTCTTTTTGTTTTAATTGTTCTTGTATAACTGTATCTCCGTCAAATCCAGCATTTTCTGCTATTTGATAGGTAGGAATTAATAAACTATCTAATACTGCATTGACACCTTTTTGAACATCATGATTAGTTTCTAGCATTTCTTCTTTTAAATTTTTGTAAATTTCTATTAAAGCCTTGCCTCCGCCCACAACAATACCTTCAGTAATGGCAGCTTGAGTAGCATTCAAAGCATCTTCTATTCTTAATTTGTTTTCTTTTAATTCAGTTTCAGTAGCCGCTCCTACTTTAATAACTGCTATTCCTCCGCATAATTTAGCTAAACGTTCTTTTAAAACTTTTATTTCTTGTTCATTGTTGTTTTTGTTTATTTGAGATTTTATTTCTTCGATTCTTTTTTCTACCATTTCGTTTTTTTCATTATTAATTAAAACCGTACTATCTTTTTTGATAATAACTTTATTAGCTTTTCCTAAAAAGTCTGAATTAACACTTTGTAAATCCATATTTAAGTCTTTAGAAACAAATTTAGCTTTAGTTAATGTAGCTATATCTTGTAACAATTCTTTTTGATTATCTCCGAATCCTGGAGCATTTGTTGCTACTACATTTAAAATACCACTAATTTTGTTTAATATTAAAGTACTAATTACGTCATTTTCGAAAGATTCAGCAATAATTAATAAAGGTGTTGCAGTTTTTTTGAATATATCTTCTAATAAATTTCTTATTTCGTTTATATTATTGATTTTATGATCTGTTACTAAAATATAAGCTTTTTCTAATTCTACTGACATATTTTCTTTGTTAGTTACAAAATGAGGTGATACATAACCTTTTTCATATTGCATTCCTTGAACTACTTCCAATTCAGTTTCAAATCCTTTTGATTCATCAACATTAATAATTCCGTTTTTTGTTACTTTTTCCATTGCAGAAGCGATAATTTTACCTATTTCTTTACTACCAGATGAAATGGAAGCTACATTTTCTATATCTTCTTGAGTTGTTACAGATTTAGATTTTTTAAGTAATTCTTGAGATACTCTTTTTGCTGCTTTTAAAATACCTTCTTTAACTGAAGTTGATTTAGCACCTGCATCAATAAATTTAAATCCTTTATGAATTATATTTTGAGCTAATACAGTAGCTGTTGTTGTCCCATCTCCTGCATTATCGTTTGTTTTGCTTGCTGCTTCATATATTAATTTAGCTCCCATATTGTGATAAGGATTTTTTAATTCTATTTCTTTAGCAATTGAAACACCATCATTAATAATATGAGGATTTTCATAATTTTTTTCTAAAACAACATTGCTACCTTTAGGTCCTAATGTTATTTTTACAGTATCCGCTAAAATATCTACTCCTTTTAAAATTTCTTTTCTAGCTTCTTTGCCAAAAATAATTTCTTTAGACATTTTTCTTTCATCTCCTTCAATTGTAAATTTTTATTTTCAATTTTATTTAAAATTTAATATATAAAATATAAATTTAAACTTTATCTTTCAAATTTTATCTTATTCTATAACTTTCATTATATTTTCATTATTTAAATTAGATTATTTATTTATATTTTATCTATATTTTTTATTTATTTATGATGGCTAAAATATCTTCATACTTTATAATTAAGTATTCTTCTTCTTCATTAATTTTAAATTGAGTTCCTGAATAGTTTTTGTAAACAACATTATCATCTTTTTTTAAATCTTTTACTTTAGGACCGAAGTTATAAACAATACCTATTGATTCTTGTTTTTTATTTTTATCAATTCCTGTAATGATTCCGCTTTTTGTTACATTTTCTTCTTTTTTATACTTTAAAACTACATAATCATTTAATGGTTGTATTTTGTTCAAATTAATCACATATTCCTTTCTTTTTTTATTTTTTCAATAACAAGTTTACATAATATAAAAAATATATAAAAAAAATATATATATAAAAAAAATATAATTATAATTTGGTTTAAAATATTTTTTAAAAAATAGATAAAAAAAATTACAAAATTTGACTGAATAAACCTTTTTTGTGCTATCTGTATTTATTAATCTATAAATATATCTTAATATTGAGTCAAATTTTTATTTTTGTTAAATTTTTAATATTTATTAAATTAAAAATTACGATTTTGATTTAGTGTATATTTGCAATTAAACTATTTAACTGCTAAATATTAAAATACACAACTATATTATACATAAATATTTAAATTTTTTTTATTTTTTTTATTGTATTTATTGGGTTTAATGAATTTTCAAAAATGTTTTTTTTTTATTTTGTGATATACTTTTTTATGTTTATTTAAATTGTAAAATTACAAATATAAAGTGTTTTGTTAAACAATAATTTTGAATTATGTTTAAAATCTTCATTTTTTTATTTTTTAGATTTAATTTTTCATCTATTTTTAATTTTTTTAAAAGTAAGAAGAGGTGATTTGTTTTGGAAACAAAAACAGCTAAACAAGGATATAATTTTAAAAAAAAGTTTAAAATTTTTTTTGTTTTTTTATTTTTTTGTTTTTTTGTTTTAGTAAAAACAAATTTTTGTGTATTTGCATCATTGTCTAGTGATGATTATGATGTTCAAGAAGTTGTATTGGAAAATATTGTTCAAAATCAAGATCCAAATCAGAAATATGATACTATTTTAATAGAAAAAGTACAATCATATTTAGATGAAATAGAACAAGTAAAAAAAGATTTATTTAAATTTTTAAAAGAAAATGTTGATACTAAAACAGATATTTCAAATAAGAAAAGTTTTGATTTTATTTTAGACAAAATTAATGAAATTTTAAAAAATACAACTCAAGAAAATATTAAAGATTCTTATTCCAAACTTCAATATACAGTTTCTAATATGTGTTCTAAAAATTTAGACCTTTATTCAGAATTTGCTGCTATTGATACTCCAGATTTAACTGAATTTTTATCTATTAGAAAAATAAAATTTATAGCTACTCATTTTTTTTCTATTGTACAAAATATAAACGATTTGTTAGATTTAGGCGATATTTTTAATCAAACATATAATTCTATTGACAAAATTTATCAATTTATTGGTTCTGATAATATTTCTTTGTTTAAACAAAAATTATCTTTATTGCAAGGATGGAAACAGACAGATCTTGCTAAAATAGAAGGAAATTTGAATAAAATAAAAACAGAGTATGATGAGGTTTTAGAGTCTTATTCGCATTCTACTAATAATAATAATGATAATTCATATAATCCTGAAGATGAATCTTCTAATTCTTCTCAATACAGATCTTTAAATGAGAATGAGAAAGAATATGAAAATTTTATTTTAATATTTATTATTTTTATTTTTGTAATTTTTATTTTTATTTTGCTTTTTATATTTAGTATTTTTGCCAGAAATAAAAAACATAGATCTTATAAAAATAAATTTGATAAAAAATAAATAAAAAATAAAAAAAAGAGGATTTTCATTTAATAAAGAAAGTTTTAAATTTTTTGAAATAAAAAAATAGCTTCATATATGAAGCTATTTTTATTTTATTTTATTTAATTTTTTTAATTATTTTTTGGCGGAGTAGAAGGGATTTGAACCCTTGCACCGATTTTTCGGACTACGTCCTTAGCAGGGACGCCTCTTATAACCACTTGAGTACTACTCCTTGAAGAGTTTTTATAATAAAAAACTAACACTAGTATTTTATTATAAAAAACGTTTTTTTTAATAATAAAAAAACAAAATAACATTATTCTAATATATATTTATATAATTTATATATTTATATATTATATAATTGCGTTTATTATATATATTTTTTTTCATTTTCTATTGTAAAATTTTCTATAACAGCATAATCATCTTCTTTAATAATGATTAAATTAGTTGTGATATGAGGTAAAATATTAATTATTCTCTGAGGAGGTACAGCAATTATAAATTGAATTTTTAATTCATTAAAAAAAGACATCATTGCGTCTATTCTGTTTTCATCCATATTATTAAAAGCTTCATCAAATAAAACTAAACATCCTTTTTCATAGTTATTTTCGAATAATAATTGTTCAAAACAAATAGTAATTATTATATAAAAAGGTACTTGTGTTTCTCCACCTGATTTTTCCCTAAAAACTTTCGAAAATAAAGATAAATTACCTTCTTTATCTTTTATTTGTATATCATAATTTAAATAATTTCTATAATCAAAAAAATCATATATTGATTTTTCATATTCTGTATTAAAAGATGTTATTTTTTCGAATAATTCATCTAATAAAATTTTTTTATAATTTTTTATGTTATCGATAAATAAATCAATTTCTTTTTTATCATCTTTTTCTATATTTTTTTCCATAAATATTGGGTAATATTTTTTATATTCTATGTTTTCAGATGGTTTAGTCATTATTTGATAATAATCATTACCAAAAGGTCTATTTTTTAAAATTTCATTTAATTTTTGAATTTGTTGTTTTGCATTATCTAAACTTTCTTTTAATTTATTGACAAATTCTTCTTTAAATATTATTTCTATTTTGATACTTAATTCTCTAGCTTCTTGTTCATAATTTATTAAATTTTTTAAATTAATCAAATTATATTCTTGAATAAAATATTCTATATTTTCTATTTTAGCTTCTATATTTATTAAATTATTTTGTTCTATATATGAATTCATTTGAGTAATTATTTCTATTTTTTCTTTATTTTGTTGTTTTTCTATCTTTATTAGATTTTCTTTTATGTCGTTTAGTATGAATTCATAGTTGTTTTCATATTTAATATAATAACTGTTTAGTTTAATTTTGGTAGCTTCTATATTTTTAATTTCTTTTTTATCTATTTCTTTTAATTCTTTACTTATTGTTTGTAATTCTTCTTTAGTTTGGATGATTTTGTTTTCTAAAATACTAATTTGATTTGTTTTTTCAGCAATATTAAATAAAATTTGATCTAGTTTTTTTGTGGATTGTTTTTTTTCTTCTTCTATATTTTTTAACTTATTTTCTTTTTGAAATAAATTTGGGTCATTTTGTATCTTTTTGATTTCGTTTTTTATTTTTTGGTTTACAGAAATATATTCTGATAATTCTTTTTGCCATAAAATATAATCTTTAATGTTAAAAGAAGACAAATGACTACTATTTATTAAAAATTCTGATTCTTCAATTTTTTGAAAAATTTCTTGATTTTTTTTGAACTCTTGTTGAATATTATCTTTTTCTTCTATTAGTATTGTTTTTCTTATTTTTCTAGAATTTATACCTATAAAAGGAATTTTATAAGTTTTAGGATTTAATTGTTGTGCAGTAAAATTACTATAAAGCATACCTTGAGGAGTAATAGCAGTTTTGTGATTTTTTAAATTTTGAATATCTAATTCACATATTATATGTGATAATAATAATTTGACGTAATTTAATGCATATTTATGATCTGATTTTATTTTAGAAGCTAAACTATTTTCATTATCTTTGATGAAAGGTATTTGTTCTACATTTACTAATCCTATATCATAAATTTTTTCTTGAGATTGAATTTTTTGATATATATTTAGAGATTGATCAAAAAAACGTGCATCAATTATTAAATTAAATTTTCTTTTTCCTAAAAAACCTTCAATAGAATTTCTCCATATTTCTTCTTTAATTTCTATTAATTCACAAAGAGGATATATAGGAATTGTTTCGTTTGTTATACAAGATAAGTTTTCTTTTATTTTATTTATTAATTTAATAACATTTTGATTATAACTTGGTAAAATGCTGTTTATAATTTCAATATCATTTTGTTTTTGTAAAATTTCTTTTTTTAATTTTTCAATTATTTGATTAATATTATTTTTTTTAATGTTAATAGATATTTTTTCTTTATTTAATTTTTCTGATAATTCAAAAAAAATTTTCTGTAATAATAAATAATTTTGATCTTTTATATTTTTTAAAAAAAAATTTATTTTTTGAATATTTTGTTTAAAAAAATCATCTTCTGTTAAATCTGAAATTTTTTTTAAAATATTCAATTCTTTTTCTAATTTTGTTTCAAAAATGAATATTTTATTTTCTAAATTTTTAATAACATTTTGGTTTTCGTTTTGATTTTTTTCCAAAGAAGATAACAAAATATTTAAATTATCTTCTTTTTTAAATATTTTTAATTTTAATATTTTTTCATTTATTGATTCTAAATCTAAGTTTTGTTTGTTTTTTTGAAAAGATAAATTTTGTATTTCTATTTCTAAATATTTTTTTTTATTTATAAATTGTTTTAAGTTTTCTTCTATTTTTTTTAATAAAATGATTTTATGGATAGAAAGATTAATTTTTTTTTGATTTTGAAGTAATTTTATTTTTTGATTACATTCTATAATTTTTTTTAATTTTTCTGATTTCTTTTTTTCAATTTTAATTTGATTTTCTATTTTTTTTAACTGTTGTACGCTATTTTTTAAACTAATAATATCAATAGGATTTTCTTCTAAAAGAAATTCAAAAACGAAATTTTGTAAGTTTAAAGGTTTAAAAGCTAAAGCTTTAGGTAAAATTTTAACATATTTTGTTATATTGATATTTAGAAATATTTCAAGAGCTTTTTGATAATTTTTTTTAGTATCAAAAAAATCAAAATTATTATCTTTTTTTTTAAAAAAAGAACGTATTTGTTGAATATTTTTAGGTTTATTGTCTGATATTAAAGTTTCTTCTTCTAAATTGGTATTATTTATAATATAGAATTTTTCTTTCAGAATACCATTATATGGTAATTCTAAAACACAACCTAAAATTGTATATTTATTTTGTTTTTCACTATAGAATTCTAAACAAATATGAGTGATAACATCTTTATTTCTTAAAAATTCTTTATTTTCTGCTCCAATTTTACCTTTTATATAATTTTCTAAGGAACGTTTAGCGTTTTCGTTAGCTGCTATATTAAATCTAGTTCCTGATTTACCTCCTATAAGAACGTATTGTAAAGCATCTAATAGAGTTGATTTTCCAGCACCGTTTTCTCCTGAAATTAAGGTATTATCTTTAATATCTATTGTTTGCGATGAAAAAAGATGCCAGTTTATTAATTTTATTTTAGTTAATTTTGTCATTTTTTTATGTTATTATTCTTTATTTTTAATATTCAAATTTAATATTTTTTGATATTGTTGAACTGTTTCTAAATCTATTAAATGCATTATAGTAGGATAAATTTTTATAATTAAATCTTCAGTTAAGTTATTGCTTATGTTTTTATTGTCATAGAAATCTATTATATTATATTTATATAACATAGATAATATTTTTTTCATTTTTTCTTTGGTAATTTTTTTAATTTCTGTATAACCAATATTTCCTAATTCTTTATAAATATCTTGAAGATAAATTTCTATGATAGACATAGATGGGCTAGATTCTTTTTTGTTATAGAATAGAATACATATTGCTAGTAAAACTAAACTTTCTTCTTTATTTAGTTTGAGTTTGTTAAAATTATTTTTACTTTTTATAAAAATAACTTCATTTTCGTTTTTTATTTTTAATTCAAAATCTGCTAATTTGAAAAAAAATGAAAAAATATCTTTATACAAAACTATAAAATGATAATCATTTATATCGGATTTTTTTTTAGAGGTTATGAAATTTACTTGTAGTAGTTTATTTATAATTCTAGAAAAAAATTTTTTTTCTTTTTCTTCTAATTTTTCAAATTTTTTAGAAAATTCATGAGCAGATTTTAATTCTTCATTTGAATCTAATATAATTTATTCTCCTTAATTACTTCTACAATTTTAAATTTTTAAAATATTTATTTATTATTTTAATGAAATTAGACTAATTTTTCTTTTTTAAAAAAATCAAATATTTTATTTTCTTCAATATGAGGTGTTATAAAACTGGAATTTTTTTTTAAAAAATCATATTGACTATTCCCCATAACAATGGAAATATCAGCTTGTTGTAACATTTCTTGATCATTACAACCATCACCAACACAGATTAATTCATGTTTAGGATAATTTTTTTTTATTTTATTAATACCGAAAAATTTATTAATATCTTTTAAAGTGATATCTATGTGTTTTTCCCAATAATACCTATTAAAATGATCTTCTTTATCTAGTATTTTTTTAATTTTATTTGCATCTATTCCGAATATATTTATCATATAAATTCTTTCTTTTAAATGAAATTTATTATCTATAGGTGTTTTGATCATTCTATTCCATTCTTTAATAAATGGTAAGTTTTCAATATTTCCGTTATGAAACAAAGCTTCTTTTTCTTTTCCTATATTGGCTATTACTACTTTATGTAAATTAATTTTTTGAATTAATTCAATAATTTTTTCTTTAGGTATTGGGTTTTCGTCTATAATTTTATTATTCTTTATAGTTACTGCTCCATTCGATATTATAAAATATTTGAAAAAAGGTAATATTTTTTTTATAACATCTAAATTTTTATAATTTCTACCAGTAGCTATACCTAATATTGTATCTGGTTTTTTGGATAATTCTAAAATAAGTTTTTCTGTTTGTGGTAAAACTTCTTTTTTGTTGTTACTGTATAAAGTTTCATCAACATCAAAAAAGAATATTCTTTTTTTATTTATTGTTAGATCCTCCTCATTAATTTATTATTATTATTTTATAAAAAAAAGAAAATAAAAATGATTTTATAAAAAAATAATAATAATGAATTAAAAAAGAATAATAATTACTAATATTATATCAAAAAATATTTAAGACATTATATTTTATTAACTTTTTTGAAAATAACTTAATCAAAATTAAATTGAAAATTTAATAAGGAATAAACATGACAAAAAAAGATATTTATTAAAAAAAAATTTTAAACTTTTTTTTGTTTTAATTTTTTAGATTTGAAACTCTAACTGAATAAAGCAGTGTTATAACAAAAAAAACTTTAAATTCTATTATAGATATATTTTTAATTATTAGTAGACATTTATTAGATACTATCATATATTATAACATATCATCTTAAATCAAAATAAAATCTTAATTAATAAAGAATTAAGAAGTTAATAGATATTCAAAAAAAATCTTAATAATAAAAATAATAATAAATTAAAAAAATTTTTTTCAAATATTTAATTCAGATAAATAGAAAAATTAAAATAAAGTATTTGCTTAAATTATAAATAAATTTTAATTTATAAAATTTTTCTTAATTTTATATAAAACTTTTGGCATTTAATGGAAATGAATTTGGGTAAAATATTTTTTTATTAATAAATCTTCATAAAATTTTAAAATTAATTTAAAGATAACTATTTATTTAAATTTTAGATTATAAAGAAAAAGTTTATTATGAAACAATTGTAACAATTATTAAAAGAAAATTTTTAATGAAAATTATCGTTTATAGTTTGGATATAATAAATTAAAAAAAAATATTTATAATGAAAATACTATATTTTTTTAAATAAAATCGAAAATTGTTTAGAATAAAGTAAATTTTTATGACTAATTAATTTTATTTCTAATTTTATACTATTTTCAATTGACTTTTTTATTATTTAGTTCATAATATCTAAGTTTATAATATTCCCCAGTTTATAATATTCCCAATGCAGTTATTTTAATATCATATATTTTATATCTAGAATAAAAAAAAAAATTAAGAGTAAAGTGAGGTTTTTATTAGATGTTAATATTATTGAAAATTAAAAAAATATGGACTAATTTTAGAATCAGTAATTTAAAAATTTGTTTTTTATTTTTATCTTTGGTTTTTTCAATGAATTATGTTAAGAATTATGTAAATGCTGCTAAATCAAAAATTCAATTCTTAGATAATCAAGTTTTAGGAAATGACAATCAAAATGATAATCAATTATCAGAAATGAGTATTAATCATAATAATGAATATGATGCTTCAACATCAATAGAAAAACATAATTATGAAAAAGGCAAATTTCCAAAAGTGAAAAAATATATTTGTTCTTTATTTTCTTCTGATTCTGTTTTATATAAAAATGAAGAAAAAGAACAAAAATCGAAAGAAATAAATAATTTTTTATCATCTTTAGAAAACAAAAATAATGAATTAGAAAACAAAAATAATGAATTAGAAAACAAAAATAATGAATTAGAAAACAAAAATAATGAATTAGAAATGAAAATTCAGGAATTAAACAATCAGAATAGTTTGTTAAGTAAAAATATTCGTGCTAATAATAAACGCAGAAAGGCCGATCATCGTATAATAAAAAAAAATAATAAAATAAAAAAGATAAAACAAAAGTTTAGCCCATCATCTATTCATAAAACTGTCGTTAAATTTGAAAATTTTATTGAAGAAATAAATGTATTGGTTAATCAATCGATAAACATTAGATTAAAAGAATTAGAAACGAAAGAAGTAAATTCTGAAGAATATAAAAAATTATTAGAATATAAGAGTTTTTTGTTGTTACAACAAAGTTATTTTAAAATGAAAACAAAAATGTTATTAGATTCTAATTTAATGGAAGAGTTTAAAAAAGATATTCAAAATATCATTTTTGATAGTATAGAACATAATAATAAAAATTCTCATATTAAAAAACCATTTATTGATTTTATTTTAAAATTAGATTTTTCTTCTTTTCTGAAAGAATTTAATAAAATGGTAGAAATGAATCGAATAAAAGATATATTAGAAAAAAGATATGATGAAAAATCTGAATATTTAGTAAATTTTGACACTTTTTGGCAACAACAAAGAACTTATTTAGAAAACATGATATTTGCTTGTGAAAATTAAATAAAGTTATTATGTTTGATCCTAACTTCCTATCATTTATTTAATATAAATTTTAATAATATAAAACCAAAAAAAATATTTTTTTTCTCTTTTGGTTTTATATTATATTTTCTTTTTTTAAAGTAAAATAAGAAACTATAATATAATATACATCTAATAATCTTTTTATTTTATTCTGCTCATAATAGATCAAAGAAAGGATTTTGTTAATTTTGAATATGTTACATCGAAGTCGAAAAATTTATAATATAATGTTTTCTTTCTTTACTTTTATTTTGATTTTTTGCATTGTTATTTTGGGAATTATTTCAAAATATGTTTTCGCTATGAAACAAAATTATAAATCCGACCATAATAATAATACTAAAGATTTTTTAAGTAATTTCTCTAATAATCATTATTTTGAAGAATCAGGAAGTTTTTCTCCAAATACTACCAACAATGTCCATTCACAATCTTCAAAAATTAATTTAGATTTATCTTTAACACCATCCTTTTCAGAACAAGAAGAAGAAAATTATTTAGATTTAAATTTAACTTTAAGTTTTAATTCAAAAAACTTGGAAAAAATAATAGAAGAACAAAATCACGAATCAAGACTTAAACATAAAAAAGAAAAACATAATCAATGTCAAAGAACATATCGAAAAAATAATCTAGAAAAAGTTAGAAGTTATGATCGAAGATATTATTTAACGAAATATCCGATAATATTACAAAAAAAGAAAAAAAAAATAGAAGAATTTAAACAACAAAAAGCAGAAAAAATTAGAGAACAAGAATTAGATAAAAATACTATTAAATTTATTTAAATTATAAAATTTTAAAATATCTAAATATATAATTTATTATTATTTTTTTGTTTTATCTTTTTATATATAAAACTCAAATAAATTATTATTGATTTTTTTTGTTTTTAACTTATTTAAAATAAATTTTCAGCGAATTAGATAAAAAAATAATTTTATGTAAAAATAAATTATTAATATTTTTAATAATATTTTATTAAATATGCAAAATAGATATTTAAAAAAATAAATATTGAAAGAATTTTTGTTTTTTTCTAAATAAATCAACTATAAAAACATATATTATATAAAATGTTTTATAAATTGTTTTATATTAAAAGATAAAAGAAGAACAAAAGTTAATTATTTTTTCCAAATATTAAGAAAATATTTTTATTAAGCTAAAAAATATTTATTTTTATTTTTTTGGTAATTGGTAATATATTTTTTATATTTTGAAACAATAAAAAATATTTAATTTTTAAAAATTTTAATATATTTTTTAATATTTTAATGATATTGAGATCTGTTTTGTTTTGAATAAAAAAATTTTGTTTTAGATTTGCTTCTTTTTTTAGAATATTATATATTAACCACTTTTTTATTTTTTATTATTTTTTCATTTATAAAAATAAATTAATAATTAAAAAAATTTTATTTTAGTTTAATCTAATTCATTTTTTTAATTTATTTTAACTCTTTGTGTAAGGAAAAAATATAATTTTTACTATTTTTATTTTTTTTAAAATAAAATTTTTTTTAATATGATAAAAAGTAATGATAAAAATAGATTATTTTATTTATAAATCTTTATTTATAAATATTATTATTGAAGTTTATATTTAATAACAATAAATTAAATTCAAAATTTTAGGATGAAATAAATAAAGAATTTTTAAAAATATTGAAAAATGAAAAAATGAATTTAAATAAATTTATTTGATTTATTTTATTTACTAATGTAGACTTTTAAATGATAGAATTATATAGTATAAGTTATTATAAACACACTGTTAAATTTTATTTGTTTTTAAATGAAATTTTAATTTTTTGATTTTTATTTTTTTTATATAAAATTATGTTTCGTTAATTATGGCAGTAAATTTAATATATAACATGAAATTTAAATAAATATTTTTTATCAAAAAATAAATAATTTAATAAAAACAGTCTATAAATTTTTATATATTTATTATAATTAATATTTATTTAATACAAAATTTATCAAAAGAAAGAAAATTGATTTAATATAAAGAGATTATATGAAAGTTAAAGATTTTTTAGAAAATATAGATAAAATAGCTCAGGATTATGAAATAAGTCGTATACAAACATTAGAAGCTTTAGAAGCAGGTTTAATTTCTGGTTGTAAAAAAAATTATCAAGTTAAAAGTTGTTATGTTTCTTTTGAAAAGGATTATAGCGAGTTTTTTTTATATAGACAATATTTAGTTGTAGATGAATTGAATAATTCAAATGATAAAATTAAGGAAGAAAGTGACAAAATAAATTTTAAAAAGATTAATTTTATTAAATTAAAAGAAGCTCAACAAATAAAAAAAGATATAAAATTAGGAGAAATGTTGCAAATATTAGTTAATCCTAATGAATTTAATTTTTATGCTAGTAAAGATTTTAAAAATAAATTTCATGAAGAAATAATGAAAAGAAGAAGAGAAAATATTTTTAATTTTTTCAAAAGATATGAAAAAAAAATAATAAGTGCTGAAGTTGTTGCTATTAATGAAAATAGTTTTACTCTTCAATTGGAGAAAAATATAAATGTTTTTTTATTAAAGAAAGAAACACTTTTAAATGATAATTTTTATTTAAACGAAAGAATTCAAGTCTATGTAGTAAAAGTACAAGATAAAAATAAAATGCCTGAAATTTTTATTAGCCGTACCAACGAAAATTTTGTAAGAGAAATATTTAAAGAGTTTATCCCTGAAATTCAGGAAGGTATTGTTCAAATTGTAGGAATGAGTCGTGCACCTTCTATAAAAACTAAAATAGGTCTTTTATCTAAGAATAATAGAGTTGATCCTATTGGTTCTTGTATTGGAGAAAAAGGTTCTAGAATTCAAAGTATTCTTAATATTTTAAATGGAGAAAAAATTAATTTATTTTTATGGAGTGATGATATTAAAGAATTAATTACTAATTCTTTAAAACCGGCTCAAATTAATGAAATAGTTTTTGTAGATAAAAATAGAAAAGAAGTTTTAGTTTCTGTTTCACCAGAACAAGCTCCATTAGTTATTGGTAAATCAGGTATTAATTTAAGACTAGCTTCGAGAGCTATTAATTGGAATATCAAAGTAGAAATTTTATCAGAAAAAAAATAAATTTTATTTATTGTATATTTTATTGTATATTTTGTT
Source organism: 'Cynodon dactylon' phytoplasma (assembly GCF_009268075.1). Taxonomy (GTDB): domain Bacteria; phylum Bacillota_I; class Bacilli_A; order Acholeplasmatales; family Acholeplasmataceae; genus Phytoplasma; species Phytoplasma cynodontis. The sequence goes on from NZ_VWOH01000001.1 coordinate 226,631, forward strand.
TATATTTATTTAATTTTTTATAATATCTGAATTATTTATTTGTTTAAACTTTTTTTTATGTTAAACATTATAATTAATTGAAATTAATAATATATATTAATGTATTTTTTTTTATTACTTTATTTTAAGTTAAAAATATATATTTAATATTAATATTAAAATATAAAATCAATTATTAAAATTAAAATTTATTATTTTTATTATAAAATCTAAAAATCTAAAATTTAAAATTAAACATTAAAGGAGAGTGAAATATAGAATGAATAATGATGAAGATAAAAATCAAAAAAATTTGAAAATATTAGAAGAAAATATTCCAATAAATGAATATGTATTTAATCCTAAACATAAAATTAAAGACTTAGCCAAAATTCTTAAAGTTTCTAATTTTTTTTTGATAAAGAAATTTATAGATTTGGGAATGAAAATTAATGTTAATCAATACATCAACAAAGAAATAATAAATTTATTAGCTAATCATTTTAATATAAAAGTTGTTTTTGAAACAAAAAAAAAACCAAATAATAATAATCAAAATAAATGTTTTGAAGAAGAAAAAATAATAAAACGTTCTCCTATAGTTACTATAATGGGTCATGTAGACCATGGAAAAACGACATTATTAGATGCTATTATAAAAAAACGTACAGTTGAAAAAGAATTTGGAGGTATTACTCAACATATTAGGGCTTATGAAATTATATGTGATAATAATGAAAAAATAACTTTTATTGATAGTCCTGGTCATGAAGCTTTTTTTCAAATGCGTTCTAGAGGTGCTAAAGTTACTGATTTTTGTTTATTGGTTGTTGCTGCGGATGATGGAGTAAAAGAACAAACTATAGAATCTATCAAACATGCTCAAGAAGCTCAAGTAGATATTATTGTTGCTATAAATAAGATAGATAAACCCAATAATAATAAAGAAAATATAATGTCTGAGTTATCTAAATTTGGTTTAGTACCTGAAAAATGGGGTGGAAAAACTGTTTATGTTGAAATTTCTGCTTTAAAAAATCAAGGTATAGATGAATTGTTAAGTATTATTATATTGATGAGAGATATAAAGGATATCAAAACAGATTTAAATAAATTACCTAAAGGCGTTGTATTAGAGGCTAGTTTAGATAAAAATAAAGGTCCTGTAGCTACTATTATTTCTTTTCAAGGTATAGTAAAAATAGGGGATTTTATAGTTATTGAAGATTTTTTTGGTAAAATTCGTTCTATAGAATGTGAGTCTTATAAAAAGATAAAAAAAGCTTTTCCTTCTCAACCTATTTTAATTTCTGGATTACCAAAAATACCGGAAGCTGGAGCCAATTTTGTTGTTTGCGAAAATATAAAAGAAGCTAAAAAAATATCTGAAGAAAATAAAAATATTCTTTTGAAAAAAAACCAAAAAGAAGAAAATTTAGATGATATGATTGAAGAAAATGTTTTTGATATAGATAATAAAAAAATAGAAAATTTTTTTAATATTATTTTAAAAACTGATCAACAAGGAAGTATTGAAGCTATTCTTAAATCTTTAGAGCAAATAAAAATTAAAAACGATAATGTTAAAATAAAAATTGTAAAATCTTCAGTGGGTATGATAACTATGAATGATATAAAATTAGCCCAAACATTTAATGCTTTTTTAATTGGTTTTAATATTTTTATTAATAGTGAAATCCAAAAAACAGCATATAATTATAAAATTAAAATGAAAAATTATAATGTTTTATACGAAATTACCGATGATATTGAAAAACAAATTAAAGATATGGAAGAACCTATATTTGAAGATAAATTATTAGGAAAAGCAGAAATTAGAAAAATTTTTAATATTAGTTCTATAGGAGTTATTGCTGGATGTTACGTAATTGAAGGCGAAATTTTGAATAATACTGTTGCTAAGATTATAAGAAATAATAAATTAATAGCTGAAGATAAAATAGTTTCTTTGAAACATTTAAAGAATAATATTTCAAAAGCTAATAAAGGTCATGAATGTGGTATTTTATTAGAAAAATTTAATAGTTTTCAATTAGAAGATATAATTGAATCTTATAAAAAAGAAAAAGTGAAGGATGATTTTGAATGAAAAATATCTCTATCCAAAGAAGAACTAGCTTAATTAAAGAATTAATGGTTGGAATTATTAATAACGTAATTCAAAATGATCAAATAGGTCATATAAGTATTACTGATGTCGAACTTAGTAATGATTTATCTTTCAGTACTATATATTATACTATTTTAAAAGATTCAAAAGAAAATTTATTATTAGTTGCTAATCTTATTAAAGAAAATAAAAAAAGAATTAGATCTCAATTAGCTAATGAATTAAAACAAATTAAAAAAATACCTGATTTAATATTTAAATATGATAGGTCTTATGAAGAAGGTGCGAAAATAGATAAAATTTTAAAAGATCTTAAAGAATAAAAAAAATAAAAAATATATGACTAAAAAAATGTTTGCAGAAATTTTATTATCTATTAGAAAATCCAATTTCGAGGTTTTTTTCGATTATATTATTCCTAATAACTTGATTTCTTTAGCAAAAATAGGCATGAGGGTTATTGTTCCTTTTGGACAAAAAAATACACTTCGTTTAGGATATATTATTAATATCAAAGATCAAAGCAATTTAGCTAATAAATATATTTTTGAAATTCCAGATGAAGAACCTTTTTTGAATGAAGAACTTTTTTTATTAGTAAAAGAAATTTTACAAATACCTTTTATATCTAAAACCAATGCCTATAGTACAATTATTCCAAGCGGCTTTTTAGTTACTTATAAAAATAAAATTTTACCTTTGCAAAAAAAAATGATTCCAATAGAAATAAAAGATTATTTAGAAAAAAAAAAATGGTTTTTAAATACTAAAGATAATTTATTAAAAACAAAAAAGTTTCAAAGATTAATTAAAAATAATATTGTTAAATCTAATGTTGTAATAAAAAATTTTTACACAAAAGATAAAAATATTAAAATTGTTCCAAATTTAAATGAAGATATTTCAAAAACAAATCTTAATTCTTTATTAAGTTTTTCACCTAAATGTGATGAAGTTTATAAAAAAATTGATTTTTGCTCTTCTAATACATATTTATTATATTATTTTGAAAATCAAGATAAAATTAATTTTTATTTAAAAATTATAGAAAAAAATCAAAAAAATCAAAAACAGGTTTTAATTTTAGTTCCTGAAATTATTGTTATTAATTTTTTAGTGAAGAAGATAAAAGATTATTTTCCGTATGTTCAAATTTTTGTTTTAAATAGTCTTTTAAGCAAAAAAGAAAATTATATACGAAATATAAATATAAAGGAACAAAAAAATTTTATTGTTGTAGGAACTAGAAGTGCTATTTTTTCTCCTTTTACAAATTTAGGTACAATTATTATAGATGATGAACATGATGAATCTCTAATTGAAAAAGATAAAATAAATTATGATACTAGAGAATTGGCTAAAATTAGATCTTATTATCATAAAATACCTTTAATTTTAGCTAGTAATACTCCATCATTAGAAAGTTATTATTATGTTAAAAAAAATAAATATCAATTTTTAGATTTATCTGAAAAAAAAAATAATTTTAAAATGAAATTAATCGATATGAAAGAAGAATTGAAAAATGGTAATTTAAATCCTTTTTCTCTTTATTTATTAAAACAAATTAGTATTAGAATTCAGAAAAAAGAAAAAGTTTTGATATTTGTTAATATTAGAGGTTTTGCACCATTTATTTTATGTCGTTTTTGTGGTTATATATTAAAATGTTCAAAGTGTAATATTAGTTTGGTTTTTTTTAAAAAAGAAAATATTTTAAAATGTCGTTTTTGTCGTTATAGTGAAAAATTAACTAAAAAATGTTTACTATGTCAAAAAAAAAGTTTAAAAAATGTAAGTTATGGTATCGAATACATAGAAAGTTTTCTTAAAAAAAAATTTTCTGATGAAATTGGTATTATTAGAATAGATTCAGACTCTATTTCAAGTATTAAAGATTATGAAAAAATTATTAAAAATTTGAATAAAAATAAAAATAAAATTGATTTTTTATTAGGCACAGAAATGATATGTAAAAAAATTGATTTTCCTAAAGTTTCTTTAATTGGTATTATGATGGCAGATGTTTTATTAAATAAACCTTCTTTTAAATCAAATGAAACAACTTTTCAATTAATAACTCAATTAGCTCATCATATTTCTGATAAAAATCAAATAATAGTACAAAGTTATGACATAGAACATTATTCTATTAAGAATGCTGCAAATTATAATTTTCAAAATTTTTTAGAAAATGCTTTAAAAGATAGAGAATTATCTAATAATCCTCCTTTTGTTTTTTTAAGTCAAATATTAATTTATAATAAAAATGTTGTTAAATTATTGAAAGTTGCTTACAAAATAAAGTCTATTTTAGAAAATTATGAAGAATATAATATAAGAGTAATTGGTCCGTCTTTTCCGCGTATATTTAAAAAGAAATATTTTTATAGGGTTGTTTTAACTTTAAAATATAAAAATTGGCCTTTAGATTTAGATTTAGTGAAAAAATATATTGAACAAAATAAAGATACTTTTATTTTTTTTGATTTTTATGCAAATACAGTTTAATTTTTTTAAAAAAATTTTATTTATTAAATAATATTTTTTTTATTTTAAAAATTAATTATTTTAGGATGTTATATGTGAGTTTAATCAATGAATTTGAAATATTTTTAAAAATTGAGTGTAATTATTCTCCATTTACTATTTTAAATTATATTAGCGATGTAAAAGAATTTAAAAAATTTTTAATTAAAAGGAAAATTTCTTTTGAATTAGCAAATTTATTTGAATATAATGAAGCACGTATTTTTATTTCAGAATTAAAAATAAAAAAAATACAAAATATTAGTATTATAAGAAAAATTTCTTCTTTAAGAACTTTTTATAATTTTTTATCAAAAAGATATAATACTAAGAATAATATATTTAACTTAATTAAATTAAAAAAAACTAGTTATAAATTACCAAAAATCGTTACAGAAAACGAAGTAAAAATTTTGTTTAATTCCATTAATTTTAAAGATCATTTTGATTATAGAAATTATTTAATATTAGAAATTTTGTATAGTTGCGGATTGAGAGTTAGCGAATTAGTAAGATTAAAAATAGAAGATATATATTTTGATAATGCCCAAATTTTAATTTGTGGAAAAGGAAGAAAAAATAGATATTTACCTATACATAAAAATTTAATAAAAACTCTTAAATTTTATATTTCTAAAATTAGGAATAATTTTATTCAAAAAAATTTAGATTTAAGTTCGAATAAAGATTTTTTTTTGTTTTTAAATCATAAAGGTAAACCTTTAACTACAAGAGGAGTTAGATTTATTTTGAATAAAATATCAGAAAAAGCAGGTAATAAAAAAATATCTCCTCATATTTTACGACATGCTTTTGCTACTATTTTATTGAATAATGGTGCTGATTTGAGAGTTGTTCAAGAATTGTTAGGTCATTCTAGTTTAAAAACTACCCAAATTTATACTTATATCTCTGATAATTTATTAAAATATAATTTTTTGAAAAAACATCCGAGAAATAATATTTACAAAAAAAATAAATAAAAATAAAAAAAGGAATATTAATAATGAATTTAAAAGATGTTATTTTATTTGAAATAGTCAGTTCGTTTAAAAATAAAAATATTAATCTTCCTAAAAGACAAACATCTTTTAGTGCTGGGTATGATTTTGAGTCAGCAATTGATTTTAAAATCAGTCCTAAAACAATTTTTTTAACCCCTACAGGTATAAAATCTTGTTTTAATAAGGATAAAGTTTTGATGATTTATGCTAGATCTTCTTTATCTTTAAAAAAAAGTTTGATGTTAGCTAATAATGTTGGTATTATAGATAGTGATTATTATAACAATTTAGAAAATGAAGGTCATATTTTTATTCCTTTATATAATTTTTCTGATAAAGAAATTTTTGTTTTTAAAGGCGAAAGAATAGCACAAGGAATTTTTCAAAAATTTTATCTTACTAATGATGATAATTTAAAAAATATGAGTAGAAATCAAAAAAATAAAGTAAGAAAGAGTGGATTTGGTAGTACTGATGTGGACCATCAAAAACGAGACCAATAAAAAGTAGTCTTTTCAACTAAAAAATGAAAAAAATAACTTTTCTAATTTCTAGTTTCCTAAGTCAACTTATTTATTAACTACTGGTATTATAACTAAAAAGAAAAAAAAGTCAACATAAAAAAAGATTAAAAATATTAAGTAAAAATAAAGTAAGAAAAACCAACTATTAAAGTTGGTTTTTTTACTAATCAAATATATCTTTTAAAAAGAATTTTGAAAACTTTTTAATTCCTCATATGATAATAAATTTCCTATTATTCGTAATTAATCTTTCAAAAAAAGAGAAAATCGTATCAAATAATCAATTTTTATGAAAAAAAATGAATACTTAATATTTACTACTACCTAACCCTCTTTCGTTGAGCTACGTTTAAATTTGACATAAAATATGATAAATTTATAGTAAACCTTTTCCTCATTTAAAACATTTCATATTTTAATTCAAATTTCAAAATTTCCTTTTGAAAAAAAAATTTAAAGAAAAAAGAAAGTAACGAAGAAAAAAGAAAAGAAATACATCTAACTTACTTACTATAGTAAGTAAGTTAGATGTATATACTGTTCACTAACGTTCACCCCTATTTTATCTAAAAGAAAACTTTTGGTCAAGTACTTTTTTAAATTTCTTGACAAAAAAAGTAAAAAAAAATAAAAGAGAGAGGTTGAGAGGAAAAAAAAGCTTGGGAGAGCTTTTTTTTCCTCTCTCCCTCTTTAAAAAAAAGCTTTTTAAAAAAAAGAAAAGTATCCAGAAAAAGGAAAGGATACAGAGGGAAAAGCTTAGAGGAGCTTTTCCCTCTTCTCCTTTCTTAAAAAAAATAAAAAATAAATAATATGTAAAATCATTTCAGTATATAAAAAAGAAAAGAAAAAGAAAAAAAAGCAAAAAAAGATATGTGGCCGCCGCGTGCCCGACAGATAAAGCCTCTAAAGTAAAAACCTTTTATTTTGTTTTAAATTCTGTTTTTTTGTTCGTATTGTTTTTTAAACTGAAGAGGCGATAGATAACCTAAGTACTTCAGTTCTCTTTTTTGATTATAATATTGGATAAAAGAGTCTATTTTCTTTTTAATCATTTTAGGATTCAAATCTTCTGGGTTTTCACAATAAAAAAGTTCACTCTTTAAAGTAGCGAAAAATGATTCTATCACCGCATTTTGGGTAGGTGAACTTTTCTCGCTAAAACTATGTTGAATTTTTTTTTCTTTCATAGTTTGTTGTAAAACATTATTGACATATTGAGTACCTTTATCAGAATGAATTATACAATCATCAAGAGTAGCTGGTAATTTTTTTAAAGTATCTAGCACTAATTTCGCATCAGGTTTATCTGATACATGATATGCTAACACTTCTCGGTTAAAAAAATCGATCATTACTGATAAATACATAAAT
>NZ_VWOH01000014.1 GCF_009268075.1 'Cynodon dactylon' phytoplasma
TAAAAGGTCCTATACCGTTGCCTACTCGTAAAGAAATATTTACTGTTTTGCGATCTACTTTTGTTAATAAAGATAGTCGAGAACAATTTGGTCGTTTTACTCATAAACGTTTAATTCAGATTATTAACCCTAATGCTCAAACTATTGACGCATTAACTCGTATTAATATTCCAAAATCTGTAGATATTAGTATTAAACAATAATTTTTAGTAATTTTTTATTAATAAAAATATCGTATTAATGTAGTTAATATTATTTTTTT
>NZ_VWOH01000015.1 GCF_009268075.1 'Cynodon dactylon' phytoplasma
TATCTTATTTAAAATATTCTAGTGCTACTATTCGTTATGATATGGCTCAATTAGAAAAAAAAGGTTATTTATGCAAAACTCATGCATCTAGCGGTAGAATTCCTTCTTTAAAAGGATATGTTTTTTATTTTAATCATTTAATAACTAGAAATCATGATATTTTTCAGCAAATTTCTTTATTTGAGAATATCTTTAAGAATAAAAATTTTAATAAAGAAACTATCGTGAGAGAAGCATTAACCTTGTTAGGAAATGTTAC
>NZ_VWOH01000019.1 GCF_009268075.1 'Cynodon dactylon' phytoplasma
TTTATAAACTAAAGGTGTATGAACTTCAATTAATTGATTTCTAATAGATAAATTATTTTTATTTTTTAAAAAGAGTGAAAATAATTTTTTTCTTGGCATATCATTCCTTTCTAAAACATTCTTAAAGTTGATAATAAAACAAAATAAATCTTGAAAATATATTATTAAAATTAACAATTTTATAAAAACGTTCTCACACTCAAAAAAACAAATCTTATTTAGATTAATATAAAAAAACTTTAAAAT
>NZ_VWOH01000016.1 GCF_009268075.1 'Cynodon dactylon' phytoplasma
CTTAATTTTATTAGCTATATCTTGAACTTTAACAATACTTGGATGCATAATTAAAATTTTACTTATCAAACCGAAAGGAGGATAATCACTAATCTGACGTTCTTGTAAGATTGTTTCATAAAAAAATTCAAAATTATTATTTACAATAGAATCTAAAATATAATGATTAATATTATAAGTTTGTATTATAATACGAGATTTTTTAGGCATATTATATATTAATTGTACTAAAAAT
>NZ_VWOH01000020.1 GCF_009268075.1 'Cynodon dactylon' phytoplasma
AGAATAGAAATTTTAGAAAAGATGAACAATGCTATTCAAAAACCTCGAGAACATATGTCTGTTTATGTTCCAAAGGTGAAGATGATTAATATTCCTGTAGATAAAATTCGTGATATTATCGGTGCTGGTGGTAAAATTATTAATCAAATCATTGAGACTTATGATAATGTTAAAATAGATATTCAACAAAACGGTAATATTTTTATTATGCATAACAATGAAAGTATTGTT
>NZ_VWOH01000021.1 GCF_009268075.1 'Cynodon dactylon' phytoplasma
TTTTTATGCAAAAATTTTGATCATGCGAATGAAATTATTAAATATGCTAAAAATGTTAATAATATTACCATTGTAGGTGCTGGTTATATTGGTGTTGAGTTAGCTGAAGCTTTTTCTTTGCAAAACAAAAAAGTTGTTTTAATTGATGCCGAAGATAGGATTATGTCTAAATATTTAGATGTTGAATTTACTAAACCTGCTCAACAACAATTTACAAATCACCATGTT
>NZ_VWOH01000017.1 GCF_009268075.1 'Cynodon dactylon' phytoplasma
ATGGTTGAAAAGATGATTTTAAAATTAATGAATTCTGGTGTTCGTAAAAAATCTTTGTTTATTGTTGGTGGTACTGAAATTGGTAAAACCAGAATGGTGAAAACTGTTTTGCGTAAACTTAGTTTAAAGTATAGCTATCTTAAAGGAAAAATTGATTTTTCACCTAAAAAGTTTGATGATTCTAGACCAGTAGTTATTATGGATGATATTTC